>JBJTXG010000114.1:0-4581 GCA_046082125.1 Ferruginibacter sp.
ACCCCATCGAGAATGGCTTCCCGGATGGCATTTTTTATGACCCCCACCATGCGGCCGGGAGGCAATGAGAAATGAGCCATGATCATTTCTCCGGTGACAGGCGGCTGCCAGTTTCGGATATGGTCTTGCGCCTCTACTTCCGCACAACGTTGCATAACGAGCTCAAAATTGGCCTGATAACGCTTTACTTTTTGTTTGTTTTTAGAGGTGATATCGGCACGACAGAGAATGAACAGCGCTTCGAGATCATCACCGGCTTCAAAAATCAATCGTCGTATAGCCGAATCCGTTATGTCCTCTTTGGTCAGTGAGATCGGTCGAAGGTGTAATTCTACCAGTTTGCGAACAAACTTCATTTTTTCGTGCTGCGGCAACTTGAGTTTGGCAAAAATACCGGGGACCATCCGACCTCCCACGACCTCGTGACCATGAAACGTCCAGCCATGCCCCTGTTCAAACCGTTTGGTAACCGGCTTGGCAATATCATGCAGAACGGCCGCCCAGCGAAGCCAGATATCATTGGACTGTGCGGCCACATTGTCTAATACTTGTAGTGTGTGCGTGAAATTATCTTTATGTCCAAGTCCATCTACATACTCGGCACCTGACAAAGCCACCATTTGCGGGAATATAAAATGAAGTAGCCCTGATTTGAAAAGCAAATCCCAACCCACGGAGGGCTTTGAGGTTGCCATGATCTTCTGCAATTCTTCCGCAATGCGCTCCCCGCTCACAATCCGGATTCGTTCTGCCATCGATGCGATGGCTTCAAACGTGGTTTCATCAATATCAAAACCGAGTTGTGTGGCGAATCGAATAGCCCTCATCATACGAAGCGGATCATCACTAAATGTACTTTCGGGTGCCAGTGGTGTTCGCAGCTTTTTTTGTACAAGATCGGTGAGCCCAGCAAACGGATCCAATAGCTCTCCGTAGCGAGCGGGATGCAGATCCATGGCAAGTGCGTTGATCGTGAAATCACGGCGGTGCTGATCGTCCGACAGGGTACCCGGAGCCACTTGTGGATTTCGGCTCTTGGGTTGATAGCTTTCGCGTCGTGCACCAACAAACTCGATGTCGGTGTATTGACCGGGCGCGTCAGGTTCAGCCAAGCGGATCTGTGCAGTGCCGTAATTCTTGAAAATATGTACAGTAGGCGACGGCCGAAACCGAGCAGCGGTTGTTTCTGCCAGCAGAATGCCATCCCCTACGCAAACAATGTCAATATCCTTGGTGTGTCTTCCCAGCAATTTATCGCGAACAAATCCGCCAACCACATAGGCATCGATGCCTAAAACCGATGCAGCCGCAGCGATTTCCTTCAACAAAAAGTTTTCCCGTTCTGATAATGCAATGGACATAAGCGCAAAAATAACTGAATCTGCCTGCACTCTCCCTCGTGCTATCCGTTTGGCTGTTAAAAAAAGCACTCATGCATACATACATTCCTTCCTAAAAGTGCGAAGAAGAGTTAACTTTGTCCACTGATCTGAAATTGAATAACAACTATGAATAAACACCCTATGTTCCAGGGCAATGAAGATGAAATGGAGTTTATGCCCATCATTCCGCTAAATGAGGAAGATGCCAATCTGGACGGAAACGACATCCCCGAGGAGCTTCCACTGCTGCCCCTGCGGAATACCGTATTATTCCCTGGCGTGGTCATTCCGATCACTGTCGGACGTGATAAAAGTATCAAAGCCGTAACCGATGCACACAAAGCCGATAAACTCATTGGTGTTGTTGCGCAGAAAGACAGCAGTATTGAAGAACCCGAAAAAGGCGATCTCGAATCCATTGGCACTATCGCTAAAATTGTCAAGCTAATCAAAATGCCGGATGGCGGTACCACCATCATCATTCAGGGCAAGCGCCGTTTTCAAGTAACAAAAATCACTGGTGAGGATCCGTATTTCAAAGCCAATGTGCTGTTACTGGAAGAAGAACGTATTGAACAGGATGCTGATTTTGAGGCAATGATCAGCAGCATCAAAGACCTGGCTGCTCAAATCGTTTCTATATCTCCTAACCTGCCCAGTGAAGCCGCTATTATCCTGAAAAATATTGAGAACCCTGCTTTCCTGATTCATTTTGTGGGCAGTAACCTCAACAGTGAGTTGCAAAAAAAACAAACATTACTGGAAACCAATGCGTTGAAAGAGCGGGCCGAAATGTTACTGGGTCTGCTTCAGACCGAATTACAGTATGCCGAACTGAAAAACAAGGTCACCAATAAAACACGCGCGGAACTCGATAAACAACAGCGCGATTATTTCCTGCAACAACAGCTCAAAGCCATCAAAGATGAACTGGGTGGCGAAAATGCGGCTGAAGTGAAAGAAATGATGAAGAAGGCAGATGGAAAAAAATGGCCACAGTCCGCAAAAGACATGTTCAGCAAAAACATCGAAAAGCTTGAACGGATGCATCCCAGCACCCCTGACTACTCCGTTATTTACAATCACCTCGACCTCCTACTCGATCTCCCCTGGGAAGAATACACCGAAGATTCATATGATCTGAAAAAAGCAAAAAAAATATTGGACCAGGACCACTACGGTATGGATAAGATTAAAGACCGGATTTTGGAATACCTCGCCGTACTCAAACTGAAAGGCGATATGAAGAGTCCGATCCTGTGTTTCGTAGGTCCGCCCGGTATTGGTAAAACTAGCCTGGGCAAAAGCATCGCCAGTGCCATTGCGCGAAAATATGTGCGACTGAGTTTGGGTGGCCTGCATGATGAAAGTGAAATCCGCGGTCATCGAAAAACGTACATCGGGGCAATGCCAGGCCGCGTGATCCAATCTATCCGGAAAAGTAAATCAGGAAACCCCGTCATCATTCTCGATGAGATCGATAAAGTAGGTAGTGACCATCGCGGCGATCCTTCTTCAGCCCTCCTGGAAGTGTTGGATCCGGAACAAAACAGCAGTTTTTACGACAACTACCTGGAACTGGAATACGACCTCAGCAAAGTGCTGTTCATTGCTACGGCCAATAACATCAACAATATTCAACCGGCCTTGCGAGACCGGCTAGAGATCATCGACCTGAGTGGTTACGCTATTGAGGAAAAATTGGAAATTGCCAAACGGCATTTAATTCCCAAGCAAAAAAACATGCATGGGTTGTCATCCTATCCATTCAAGATCAGCGACTCGGTTCTCGAAAAAATCATTGGTGAATATACCCGTGAAAGCGGTGTTCGGGAACTCGATCGCATGCTGGCTTCCATCATGCGCCATCAGGCCCGTGAACTGGTCATGAAGGGGAAATTGAAAGCAACTGTAACCATGACCGAAGTGGAAAAAATACTCGGACGCGCCCGTTATACCAACGAATGGTATAAGAGCTCATCCATACCCGGAGTAGCGGTTGGACTGGCATGGACCTATGTGGGCGGTGATATCCTCTTCATTGAAACTCAGCTGAGTGAAGGAAAAGGTGAATTGAAAATGACCGGCAACTTGGGTAATGTGATGAAAGAAAGCGCTAGCACGGCCTTTTCGTGGATACAAAGCAATACCCGAAAACTGGGTATTGAGCCGGACATGTTCAATCAAAAAAATGTACACATCCACATACCCGAAGGAGCTGTTCCAAAAGACGGACCCAGTGCCGGAGTCACCATGATGACTGCCCTGACCAGTGCCTTTACCGGTAAAAAAGTAAAACCCTATCTGGCTATGACCGGAGAGATTACCTTGCGTGGTCAGGTATTGCCCGTTGGAGGCATCAAAGAAAAAGTACTGGCTGCCAAACGCTCCGGTATCCGGGAGGTTATCATGTGCTGGCAAAATCAGAAAGATGTGGAGGAAATCAATCCTAAATTTATTCAGGGAATGCAGTTCCATTATGTCAAAAGCATGACGCAGGTACTGGACATCGCCTTGGGTTATTGATCATTTTCATTTTGAAGTAATCGGAAAAGAGAGTAGTTTTGCCACCCGCGGGGAATTAGCTCAGTTGGCTAGAGCGCTTGCATGGCATGCAAGAGGTCACCGGTTCGACTCCGGTATTCTCCACACTTAAAACCCTTACTCAGTGAGGGTTTTGTTGTTTTAGGCAGTTTTGTTGATACCCAAAATGACTCAAATACAAACATTTTGGGTATCAAAAATCCTAAAGGGACAGTTTCTATAGAAAATTATAGAGGAAGAATTAGATTAAGATGTGTATTAGCCCCCTAAATAGCTTGACAAAATTGTTTAACCAATTAAGTCAGTAAATTTAGGCATCAAATCAAAAACAAGAGGGAGTTTCTCGGCTTCGGAGAAACTGTCAATCATCAATGAAGCGGATCAATTTGGCGTCATCGTCACTCTTCGTAAACACAATCAGTCCCCAACAGTATTTCGGAGGTGTAGAGACAATTTTAATGAAGGAGGCATAGCCAGTCTCAATCCTATTCCAAGTTGCGTAATCCCGAGGTCGAGGCATTGGAAGAGCAAATTCGAGTATTGAAAAATATCGTAGCCAAGCAATCTATTGAACTGGAGTTCAAGAGTGAGCTTTTAAAAAAAGTCAGTACTCCATGATCGCTCTCGCTCTCATGCTCGTTCTGACTTTTTGTAC
>JBJTXG010000115.1:0-3609 GCA_046082125.1 Ferruginibacter sp.
ATTTGGCCGTACATCATCAAGCCTTTTTTCTCCAGTTCATCAAAATGTTGCCAGTTAGCCCAATTCGGCACCAGTTGCGAATTGCTGATCAGTACACGCGGGGCATCCGGATGGGTTTTGAGCATAGCTACGGGCTTTCCGCTCTGAATCAGCAGACTTTCATCATTTTCCAACTGCTTCAATGCTTCGATGATCAGGTCGAGGCATTCGAGATTACGCGCCGCTTTACCTCTTCCGCCGTAAACAATTAACTCTTCGGGACGTTCAGCCACGTCTGGGTTCAAATTATTCAACAACATCCGTAAGGCTGCTTCTTGCACCCATCCCTTACAGGTCAGGGTCGTTCCGGTTGGTGTTTTGTATTTGATCGCATCGTATCCGGTCATGGTACTCATGAATAAATTTTTATAAATTATTTTTTTGCAAAAATTGGATGGTCGAAATCATATCGTGATGCAGGTATCGGTCCTGTTCATTGAATGAAACCACGTTTCTATATGAAACAAGGATATCTTCCAAAAGTTCGGAGCTACGGGCCGGTCTTCTAAACTCAATCGCCTGAGCAGCTGTCATCCATTCAATAGCCAGCACTTTTTCGAGATTGACCACTACCCTGTTGCATTTGACAGCTCCATTGGCTCCCATACTCACATGATCTTCCTGATTGATACTGGATGGAATAGAGTCGACACTGCTGGGTGTGCACAATTGTTTATTTTCACTCACGATACCGGCCGCAGTGTACTGCGGGATCATGAACCCGGAATTCAACCCTGGATTTTTAACCAAAAATGGCGGCAACCCTCTGAGACCGCTAATCAGCTGATAGGTTCTTCGTTCACTGATATTCGCCAGTTCGCTCAGGGCTATTGCCATAAAATCAAGCGCCAGTGCCAACGGCTGTCCATGAAAATTCCCACCGCTGATGATGAGATCTTCATCCGGAAAAATATTGGGGTTATCTGTAACGGCATTCACCTCTTGTATGAAAACACCTGTTACATAATCCAAGGTGTCTTTTGTTGCCCCATGAACCTGTGGAATACAACGAAAAGAATACGGATCCTGAACTTGTGACTTTGGCTGTCGGGCAATCGCACTGGTTTCTAAAAGCGAGCGCATGTCGGCCGCAACGGCTATTTGTCCGCGATGAGCCCGTATAGCGTGAATAGGCGCATCAAATGGATGCAGCACACCATCGAAGGCGTCAAAACTAAGTGCCGCAATACGGTTTGATTGCCGGAATAGCCGACGGGCGTTTATGAGTATGTGAATACCATAGGCACACATGAATTGAGTGCCATTGATGAGCGCGAGTCCTTCTTTACTTTTCAGAGAAATCGGATGCCACTGATTTTCACGCAGTACGTCATGCGCTTGTTTACGTACGCCCCGATGATTCACCTCACCCATGCCGATCAGTGGTAAACAAAGATGCGACAGCGGAGCCAGATCGCCGGAAGCGCCCAAGGATCCTTGGGTATATACAACAGGCAATATATCCTCATTGTAAAAATCAATCAGACGTTGCACCGTTTCCCATTGCACCCCCGAATGTCCGTAACACAAAGAGCGGATTTTTAAAAAGAGCATCCATTTAACAATGGTAGCAGGAACTTCATCACCCAAGCCACAGGCATGCGACTTCAACAGATTGGCTTGCAGTGTTTCCAGTTGTTCATCGTCGATGCGCACATTTTGCAGATATCCAAAGCCGGTATTGATACCATAAAACAACCCATCGCCGGAGGCCATCTTTTTGTCAAGATATTCGCGACAGTTGATGACTGAATGGCGCACGGTCTCATCGGCAACCAACCGCGTATCGGAATGCAGCGATTCTAACTGTTCAATGGTTAGCGGTTGATTCGAAATTGTAAACGTAGACATGCGATCAGTTTGTAAAGAGGTCAAAATTACTGCTTTTAGGCCATCTCCCCCCATCCCGAATACCGGAAGGATGCCTCGATACTGTATAAAATCCATACTTTTAATTTATGAGACTACGCTCCCTGTTTTTCCTTTTCACCATGGCATTAATGGGTCAATCCAATGCACAAACCATCGAGTTAATACAGCAAGGTACTTCCTCTTCATTTCGGGGACTGAGTGTGGTCGACGACCGAGTTGTTTGGGTGAGTGGAAGCAATGGCACCGTTGGCCGAAGTATCGATAGTGGACGCCATTTTACCTTCATCCGGGTTACGGGTTACGAAAAAACCGATTTCAGGGATATTGAAGCCTTTGATGACATGACGGCCATTATTATGGGGATTGATTGTCCGGCTCATATCTTAAAAACCATTGACGGCGGAAACAGCTGGAAACTGGTTTTCAGGGACACAACCAAAGGCATGTTTTGGGATGCGATGACGTGTTGGAAGGAACAAAGCGGCATTGTGGTTGGCGACCCGATCGATGGTCGATTGTTTATTGGTCGAACATTTGATGGCGGGGAACATTGGCAGACCATACCGACAGAAAACCGACCTAAAACAGAAGAAGGCGAAGCCTGTTTTGCCAGCAGCGGCAGTAATGTATGTACAATTACCAATGATGAAGCCGTAATTATTACCGGCGGAAAACTGTCCGCGTTATTCAAACGAAACTTTAAAATCAAGCTGCCAATAAAACAAGGCACTGAAAGCACCGGAGCCAATTCCATTGCGGCCAAAAACAAACGGTTTTATATGATCGTCGGTGGCGACTTCAACACAAGGGAGGACACTACCGGCAATGCGGTTTACACACCCGATGCCGGTAAAACCTGGCTCAAACCATTATCTCCGCCAACCGGATACCGAAGCTGTGTAGAATACCTCTATCAAAAAACCTGGATCACCTGCGGACTGAACGGGGTGGATATCTCTTACGATGATGGTGTTCACTTTCAAAAAATCAGTGATACGGGCTTCCATGTATGCCGGAAAGCAAAAAAAGGAAAGACTGTTTTTCTAGCAGGTGGCGGAGGCCGGATAGGTGTATTTCGTTTACCCTAAACCGTTACTTTTTATTTTTACCCGATGTCAGATTAAACCGTTTGGAGAAGCCAATAGCTGCAAAATAAGCCGGCGCATTCGCTGTGATACGGGTCCCTCCGGAGATATCCATCATAGTATGATCATTGATCAGATAGGTAAATCCACCATCCCAGCGATGATCCGCCTTGGCGCCATCCGGTGCAAACCCATAAAGCTCGAGAAACATGCCCAGCTTTTTCGTAATGGTGACTCCGGTTGACAGGGTATACAAATAAATAGGCTGCGCAGACTCCCCATCCCATTCAGCGCCAAGATTATAGCCAAGCGAAACCCTGGAGGATAGCGTGTGTTGCATAAGAAATCGAAAAGATGGCGCGCCGTAGGTTGTGTGAAATGAATCCGACCCCCAGTTGCTGGTAGTATAATGACCGATAAATGATAATTGAGGCACTAGTCCTTTCTCCTCACACAAGTTGGCTTTGAATCCAACCGTCAGTGGTAAGAGTCCGGCCCTTTTTTGACCACCAACCGACGTTTGAAAACGCTCAGCAATCAACCTAAACTCAAAGCGATTATTTAAGCCGATTTTGATCAAACTGGTGGGCAACAACCAATTTCGTTCCTGGTC
>JBJTXG010000116.1:0-5004 GCA_046082125.1 Ferruginibacter sp.
AGGCATTCATGTACACAAACAAGAAAAAAATACCCATTCGCATTGCTGCTCTGGGAAGCTCAGTCGCGACCCGGCAAGGTGGTATTCAGGCTCGGGTTGTAGAGATCAATCGTTTAACTCAACTGGATTCAATCGGGAAGGAACTGAACGGCCATATTGCTTTTTTTAATATGCCTATGGATCCGTTGCATGTTCGTACGTTTCATGCCTATGGACAGGTTGCATCGGTCCGTCGAAATGCAGCCTCGCTCAGTGCCCGATACGGAGCCGTGGCTACAATTGTACGCTCCCTCGCCTCCAATACGGATGAGTATCCACATACAGGTAACATGGTGTACGCTGATTCATTACCAAGGATTCCGGCAGTGGCCATTAGTACCCTTGATGCAGATGCGCTGAGCAAACAACTGAAAACCAACCCGGCACTTTCTTTTTTCATGGAAACGGATTGCCGAATGGCGGACTCGGTGCTTTCATACAATGTGGTGGCTGAATGGCGTGGGAGAGAAAAACCTACTGATTACATTACAGTGGGCGGTCATCTCGACAGTTGGGACCTGGGTGAAGGAGCTCACGATGATGGAGCCGGATGCATGCAATCCATTGAAGTGCTGCGTGTATTCAAGCAGCTTGGGTACAGGCCTAAACAAACCGTACGTATCGTATTGTTTATGAATGAGGAAAATGGACTACGGGGTGCGGTCGCCTATCAAGATAGTGCCCGCGTTCGTAACGAAATACATCGCTTTGCGCTGGAAAGTGATGCCGGCGGATTCAGTCCCAGAGGCTTCGCATTCAAATGCAAAACACCGGAGCAGTTTCGGCAAATCAGTATATGGCGTTCGTATTTTGAGCCATATGATATGTTGCTGTTTACACCCGATGGAGGAGGAGCTGATATATCCGGATTGTTCGACCTGGGCGCCGTACTAGCCGACCTACGCCCCGATAGTCAGCGTTATTTTGACGTACATCATGCCGCAAGCGATGTCTTCGAGACGGTCAACAAACGCGAATTAATGCTGGGAGCCTTTGGTATGGCCTCGTTGATTTATCTCGTTTCAGAAATGGGATTATAATCGGTTTGCCTACTATTATTTATGCCTGCAATAAAAAGATGGCCGGTATTTTTTTCCATTCCGGCTTTTGATTTCTCCACTCCTGAATAGTCTTGGTCCTAATCCATTCTTCTTTTCCTGTGATATCCATTGCAATACATAATCTCGTGTTGGTCGCGCATTGCTGAACAATAGAATCAAATAATGACTGGTTTCGATAAGGTGTTTCAATAAAAATACAGGTGGATGATACTTTTCTGCTGACTGTTTCTAGGTCACGGATTTTTTTATTTCGAGCATCATGATCCACCGGCAAATAACCATGGAAAGAAAAGGATTGCCCATTCATACCACTCGCCATTAAGGCCAGCAAGATAGAGCTTGGTCCAACCAACGGCTTTACAACACATCCGGCCAATTGAGCCCATGCAACCAGTTGCTGTCCGGGATCGGCTATGCCCGGACAACCAGCTTCACTCAGAATGCCAATGGTTTGATTTGTTTGTACGGCCAAATCAAATTGAGACTTTAGCGTATGTTCCTGCTTACCGATGGTGTGCCACACAAATGCATCAATCTCAATATTCGTATCCATCCGTTTTAAAAAACGCCTTGCCGTTCGCTCGTTTTCAACAAACAAAATGTTGCAGCATCGAACGGCATCCATCACATAGGCCGGAATCACGTGATCGGCTTCTTCGGCAAGGGAGCAGGGGATCAGGTAGAGGTCAGCCATCAGTATTGTATCAATTGTTTATCCTCGGCTTCTTTCAACGACAGGGTAGCGGCCACCACAGCATATGTTGGCGCAACCATCCAACCGAGTATGGGAATCAAATGCAATAGGTAGAAAAAGAGGCCGTTTCCAAGGGCTAATCCCCGGTGACGTCCAATGAGGTGGATACTTTTACTCACCGGCAGTCCGCGACGCTCATGGCTGTAATCAAGCATCGAAAACCCCATGTAGTAGGCATCAATAAAGAAAAGGAACAATGGCGATATCCATCCGGCAACCGGAATAAAAGTCAACAGTAACAAGGCAATCAAATAGACCGACTGCCAAAACAGATTACGCAAATTGATTAACACACCCCTCCAGGCATCCTGCAGCCATTGGGTAATCGAAAAAGGCACTTCGGTGTTTGTCAGAATGGCATGTGTTTTTTCACTTAGATAGGCCAAAAACGGAGACCCGACAATCAAAAAGAGATACTTGAAAAAGGAAAAATAATAGATCATTACCAGCAACTGTATGAAGAGCTGTATGAGAACAATCAAGTAATGTAGCCAACTGGAGGCTTGTATTTGTTGTAACCATTGAATCACACCGGTTTGGTCAATGATCCAGCCCGTGGCCATTGAACAGGATTGCCAAAACAGATAAACACTGGTTAGGAAAAGAAGTGTGTAGATCATGCCGGTTGCTATGATCCAACCCCATAAATGATGTTTGCGAATGAATCGATGTGCATTGAAATATGCCCGCCAGGATAGAAGGATCTCCTCAAGCATTATACAGAAAGGTTTTGGTGTGTGCCCGATTAGAATTTGGGGCAAGGTATGCCACGCGTTTCTTGAGGTCGCTTGATATAAATCAAGGAAAACTCAGACCCCCCCCGGCTGCTGGTAGCCGTTTTTAAGTTACTGATGTTTACATCATAACTAGCTCCAATGCGCAATCCACCAATCTCCAATCCAACATAGGGTATCGCGGCATCGTTAATCCGAATCCAGCTGCCAAGATAGACGTTGGTTGGATTCTGTAAATCGTTGTTGGCATTCAGTGACAGCGCGCCACCCAAGACCGTTTCGCTGGATTTGTTCTGCATCTGGTGAATGACCGAAATATTCACACCCATGGATTCAGAAATGGGGAACGAACCGCCACCATGGATGGTCGTGCGAGTAGACAGATACCAGTTTTTGTCTTTGAAACTAACTTTGGGTTTGTTGATGTGATACATGGAAACGCCCAGGTAGTAATTATTTTCACCATTGCTAGACCCAGAATATAAAACACCAGCGTTTACATCGAAGTAATTGCGGTTGTTTCCGGTTAATGGGTTGACACCCAAGTATTCGCCGGATGTGCCCTGTGCAAAGCCGTTTTGCTGAAGTTCATCTTCAAAGGTCAGCTTGGTAATATCCAACGCCATGCTGGAATAGGTTCCCTGGAAACCCGCTCCAATCGTGTTGTAGCTGTTTTCATCCAACGATTTATGATAAGAGAGCGAAACGGATCCGTAATTCAGTTTGAGGGTGCTGTTCGCGCTGGCGTCCGACAATCCGGAGATACCCACACCAAAAACATCCCCTTCCGGGATTTTACCTTTCATGATGGGAAAATCAATCGAAGCAGATGTGGTAACATACGCTTTGGGTATGGAAGGCCATTGATCGCGATGATTGGCCGCCAACCGCCAGGTGCCGTCAAATTTTCCGGTAAAGGCCGGATTGAGGGTCAGGGGGGAGGCAAAGAATTGAGAAAAATGGGGATCCTGGGCTTGTGCCATAAATCCGGTTGTCATTACCAGCATCAACAAAAACAAAACTCGTCTCATGCAAAATGATCTTGTTGGTAAAGATAACAAAAGGATTGTATTTTTTTCTGAAAAAAATTAGACAAAAAAGGCTGCTGTTCAACGTAAAAAAAGGGCGTTTCAATACTGTACTTTGGTGCCGTACGCCAGGTCGCCCGCATCGCCTAGGCCGGGTATAATATAGCCTTTGTCCGACAACTCCTCATCGATGGCTCCGCACCAGATTTCGGCATCCGGTACTTCTTTACGAACATGGTCAATGCCCACTGTACAAGCAATGGCGCACACGATATGCAGTTTGGAAAAAGTGCCCTGTTCCCGGAGGTAATGAACGGATTTGACCAGGGAAGCCCCCGTGGCCAGCATCGGATCACTAAGGATGACCACGCGTCCATTCAGGTCCGGACAACTCAGGTACTCAAGTTTGATGTCGAAGCTCCCATCGGCGTGGTGTTTACGGTATGCGCTAAGAAAGGCATTGTCGGCCCGGTCGAAATAATTGAGGAGTCCGTTGTGCATGGCCAGTCCGGCCCGCAAAATAGTGCCCAACACCGGTTGTTGCGTGAGCATAGAAACCGTAGCGGTGCCCATGGGCGTGGTGATGGATCGTGGCTCACTTTCCATATGCTTACTGATTTCCAGTGCGATGGCTTCACCAATTCGCTCGAGGTTTCGGCGAAAACGCATCCGGTCTTTTTGAATGTGGATGTCTCGGAGTTCGGCTACCCAGTTGCTGACCAGTGAATGTTGTTCGCTCAAGTGATGGATCATAATGGTGCGTTGAATTCGTTCAAAACTATAAAAAAATCGGCAGGTTGTTGGCCTTTATGCCGAATAGGCCCTTAACCAATTTGCCAGCCGTCTACCCAGCTAAACGTATCACCGTCGAACAGGCCGCGATCGCTGAGCTTGAGCTGCGGGATCACCAGCAAGGCCATGAACGATAAGGTCATGAATGGTGCCCGCAAAGGTGATCCCATGGTTTGCTTGACAAACGCATCCAAATGGGTGTACCGCTCGGCAACTACCTCCCCATCGAGATCACTCATCAATCCGGCAACGGGTAAAGGAAGGATATGGGCCTCTTGTTCGAATACAGCCGATAGTCCGCCACGGTGATCCATGATCAGTTGAACCGCCTTTGCAATGGCGTCATCATCGGCACCCACGGCAACGATATTATGACTGTCGTGCGCGACGGATGAGGCAAGCGCGCCACCTTTGATGCCTATGTGATGGATGAATGAAACAGCAACCGGCGCTTGATGATAACGGTTAACCACAACGATTTTAAGCCGATCGCTGGTTGGATCGGCGATGATTTGTCCATTAAGCACAACCGGAGGTACATCTATTCGGTGAGTAATCAGCTGACCATCGAGGGCTTCAATCACCGGAATGGTTTC
>JBJTXG010000117.1:0-5753 GCA_046082125.1 Ferruginibacter sp.
CACAATCAACAATCTGAAAGTTGAGCTTAAAAATGCTCAGGTTTCAAGAAATAAAATGTGCGCCTTGCTGAATCCTCAAATCAAACCTAAAAATTTCATTACTATCTGGGGCATCACGGCCTCGCTGAATCTAAAGCCGGACAATATCGTCATTGATCCGCATCTGTTGGAAAACCCGGCGGTCAAGCTCAAATTCATGGACAATCTGGATTCATTTTTTGAGCTGGTTGAACACGACACCGAGCGACTGGAAAGAGATCGTCGATATGCCAGTGAAATCGCTGAAAACGTGATGGATGTTTTACAAAAAATGTTACATCAACATAACAACATACAATCGAAAAAAACAAGTAGCCTAACGTAGTGTAACCAAGCATTTAAAAAGGCCGAAGACTCCCTGCATCGCGTTGTAGCCAGTTCGAAGAAGGATAATGCGCTTGTGGGTCGATGGTATGAATGGCATACGCCTGCCGGGAATGACCACTGGTGTTGGGCTGGCTGTAGTGCGGCAGTAAACCGTTCAATACAATGCACGTTCCTTTTTTTACCTCCAGGGGAATCATGTTTGAAAGATCATAGGGCATTGGGTCAAGAATCTTCATGGTGGTTCCGCCACAAGCTTTTCGCGTAAAGATCTTCCGTAAGGCTGTTCGATGTCCACCAGGCTCGGCCCACAAACATCCGTTTTCAATGGTGGCATCTTCCAGCGCAAACCAAAATCCAACGCAACTCTCCGGCTCGGTGTAAAGAAAGGTACTGTCTTGATGTACATCCACTTCGCCACCGATTTTGGCATGTTTAAAAATGAACATACTTTGGATCAGAACATGATTAGCTAATCCTAGGCTGGCGGCCAGTTCTTTGTTTTTTTCATTTCGTGAAAATGATTCAAAAACCGGATCAAGATCGTGCAAGGCATGCCCGATTTTATTCAATGAATGGAACAGATCCGATTTGAATTTTCCTTGTTCATTGAAAGCATCCTTTTCGAAAAACAACGCAATTTGGTCTCCTGAATTCAAAAAATAATCGTCGGTGGTTTGAGATTGATTTTCGGTCTGAAAAATGGAAAAGCGGTCACTTTGTTGATAGTCGTTTGCCAGTAACATGGCTTGCTCCATAAGTTGATCGCACTGCGCTGCAGTGGCCATATCTTCAATAATGAGATACCCTTGTTGATCAAACAGGTCTTTTAAGCTATCCACTAGGAGAACAAAGGTACTTATTCCAATGGCAAGAGCGTGTAAACGGACATTAAATTAAAAGGCCCCCACTGGTAAGTGAGAGCCCTTGTGACCGCGTTAGGATTCAAACCTAAAACCTTCTGATCCGTAGTCAGATGCTCTATTCAGTTGAGCTACGCAGCCAGTTCCCCTGCCGACAGGCAGGTATTCAGTTGAGTTATATTTAATTGCCAAAGGCAGCGAGAATATAATCTTCAAAAACTAATTAAACAATGAAACGAGTGAAAAATCGGCACGATTTCAGCGTTTGGACGACAAAGGTAAGGCGATTTTTCAATTCAAAACAAATTAAACTATAGGCCCTTTAAAAAATTGCCGTGAATATAATCGGCCACCCTTTCCAGGCTGTTGGTTTCAGCATAGACTTTCAGCTGGCGATCGGCACCGGTACCCTGCTCGAGCATCTGGTGTACATGACTCAATGCATGCCGGCTTCCCAGATGCGGGACCACATCGTCTACAAAATCCAGCAATTCAAAAATCAACACCCGGGTATTAACCTCCGATTCCTTTCCAAAGTCAATCAGGCTGCCATCGATGCCATAGCGACTGGCACGGAATTTATTTTCATTGATCAGTGCCCGACTGTACTGGATGAAATTCATATTCTGTGAACGCAACTTGTAGAGCTTGGCACAGAGTGCTTGGAATAAGGCGGCTATGGATACCGTTTCCTGAACCGTCATCGGTATATCACAAATCCGAAATTCCACGGTATTAAAAAATGGATGCACGCGCAAATCCCACCATATTTTCTTGGCATTGTCGATGCAGTTGGTTTTGATCAGGAGTTTGACATAATTGTCGTAATCCTCGATGCTGCTGAAATGATCGGGAATGCCGGTGCGCGGAAATTTTTCAAATACTTTTGTTCGAAAGGATTTGTACCCGGTTTTCCGACCTTCCCAAAAAGGCGAGTTAGTACTCAGCGAAAAAATATGAGGCAAAAAATACCGGGCCGAATTAGCAATATGGATGGCCATTTCGCGGGTATCCATCCCAACATGAACATGTAATCCAAAGATCAGGTTGCTGCGAGCCGCTTCCTGTAATTCATTAACAATCTCACTGTAGCGGGCGTGCTCGGTAATCAGTTGTTTTTCCCAGTGACTGAACGGATGGGTACCACTGGCCCCCATCCATAGCCCCAACCCATCGGCAATACCCTGAATGGTTTTACGAAGATTGGCCACATCGGCAAAGGCTTCATCCACATCCTTGCAAATATCCGTACCAACCTCCACCACCGCTTGGTGCATTTCGGCTTTTACTTTATCCTGAAACAGTTTTTGTCCTTCCTGCACGATGCGTTGCTGATGGCTTTTCAGCTCCCGGGTCTGAGGATCCATGACCATATATTCCTCTTCAATACCCAGTGTAAATTGTTTGTAGGAAAGTGCTGCCATAGTAGAAGAATATCAATAAAGTAATTCGTTTGCCGATCCTCTTTTCACATACTCACCCCAAGTGAGGTTGTCTGATCCGGGCTGTTGAGCCAGCGCTCGTTCAACCGCATAGCGGGCGGCTGTATCGATGACCCAGTTGAAATTGTCGGAACCAACACTTTGGACATCGGCATCCGGAGCCGGGTTACAAAAATCAATCGCATAGGGAACACCATCCCTCACCGCCAATTCTACCGTATTGAAATCATAACCCAGAAAAGTACAAATGCGAATCACGATATCTTCCATCTGTTGCAACAATGCAGCCGATGGTTTGAAATCGGCCACATAGCGACGATGGTGTGGATTACGTGGCTCGTAGGGCATGATGCGTACATATTTCCCGCCAATGCAATAACAACGGTAGTATTCCTCGAATTTGATTTCCTCCTGCAGCAGCATGACCAGCTGATCTGTCTCGGCATGTTTGGCAAAAAAATCATCCGGACTATTCAGCTGATAAACATTTTTCCAGCCTCCGCCTGCAAAGGGCTTCATGTAGGCCGGGAATCCGATATAGTCAAAAATACCTTTCCAATCCAATGGATAAGCCAGATTGGTGAATGAGGCCTCACTCGTATCAGGCGGCATTTCCCTTGAAGGCAAAATAACCGTTTTGGGAACCGGCACATCAATTTTGGTTGCCAGGCAGTTATTAAAAAATTTCTCATCGGCACTCGACCAGAATGGATTATTGATGACGGCCGTACCACACAGAGCGGCATTTTTCAAATACGCTCTGTAAAAAGGAACGTCTTGCGATATGCGGTCGATAATCACCGCGTAATTCGTTGCTTGTCCTTGTACGACCTTATCGATACGAACCGGTTCGGCTATCACATCCGGCTGTCCCATCGAATTAATCTTTTCTATGACCGCCTCCGGAAAACTGCGTTCTTTCCCGAATAAGATGCCAATTTTTTTCATACTGATACTTTGATATATTGTTGGTTTCCGGGATTAAAGGTAGCTTAAAGCAAATGGTTTTTGAAATTCGATTTTACGTCTGTTTCAACGTACCTTACAGGCGAAAAGTCGCACACGGTATCGTATGATGAAAACCCACCAGATTCCCTCCCTGTATCTGAACCGCGAGGTGACCATTGATTGCTATCTTCCTACTCATATTGCCAATCCTAGTCAATACCATTTATTACTGTTCAATGACGGACAGGATCTCGCCAAAATGAATTTACCGGCGATACTCAACACATTTCGCGAGCAGCACCATACCCCGCTGTTCATTGTGGGCATCCATGCATCAAGCGACCGCATTGAGGAATACGGAACGGCCGGACAAACCGACTACAAAGGCCGCGGAAAAAAAGCAGCGGCGTATCAGTCATTTATCCGAGAAGAACTATTTCATTTTTTAATGCAGGAATATCCAGCTTACACCTTCATTCACAAAGGATTTGCCGGATTTTCGATGGGTGGACTTTCTGCCTTGGATCTGGTGTGGGCTCACCCACAGATTTTCGACCTGGTTGGCGTTTTCAGTGGCTCTCTCTGGTGGCGATCTCTAGATCAGCAGGATCAAGCCTTTGACGAGCAAAAGCACCGCATCATGCACCAGAGGATTAAATCAGGAAGATTTGCTCCCAACCTGACGTTTTTCTTTCAAACCGGCACGATGGATGAAACGGCCGACCGGAACGGTAACGGAATCATCGACTCGATTGATGATACAATGGATTTGATCGATGATTTAACAGAGAAGGGATACGATCGTGGTCAGTCTATATACTACTTGGAAATACCGAACGGGCGTCACGATTCTGCCACCTGGGCTAAAGCCTTACCTGATTTTTTACTATGGACCAGTCAACAATGGCACTAAGGCTATTGACCAAGACGCTGATAAATCAAGGAGGATATTTCTGATGAAACAGCAGGCATTTTTGTGAGGTCTTTTCCTTTCAACATAACAACAAGGAGATAGGGCTTATTACCGTTTAACACTAGTCCGGCTTCCGAAAAATGAGGTTCGGTTTCGGGTCCGCTCTCTCCAAATTTGTGACAAACAGGAATACCGTCGGGAATTCCTTTCATCATCCCCTCCTTAAAAACAGCTTTACTCAATAGCCTTAAACAATTTTCAGAATCTTCAAAATTCAGGTAAGATGCATTGAACAATTCTATAAAAAAACGGGAGTAATCTCTTGCATTCATAGGGTAATCCTTGCTTTTGAAATCGGGCGAGGGAAACCCGATATCAGTAAACACGTTTGAAAAAAGCTGATTATCGATGAGTGAACTCAACACAATGGTCGCCTGATTATCTGAATGAACAATCATATATTCCAAGAAATCACGAATGCTATACGTCTTGCCTACTTCCAGTTTTTTGGACACAAAATGTAAATTTCGATCGGTTTTGTATTCTTGGTTAAAAAGATATTTTTTTTCAAATAAACCCGGGATACGTTCTTTCATCTTGTAAAAAGCAATCAACTCAGGAACTTTTAGTAATGATCCAGGGCTGTATGAAACTCGTTCATTAATACCAAACCATTTACCGCCAGAAAACTCCCTGTAATAGATCGAGCCATCTGTAATCAATCCTTGCGCTTTTTTTGAGTCCAGGAGTCGTTGTGCGGCTGATTTGACAGTGAGGTAATCTGGGTTTCCCGTTTCCTGCTCTGCATACACCAACGGCTTTATGAATGAGTATCCAGTTAATCTGCGAATATTCAAATTGCAATTGGAGGCCGTAGGCTCTGATGAAAAATCAGAGGCGGGCGTTTGAATCGGAAAAAAAAAGCAAAAAAGAATACCCAAAAAAGCGAACAATATCAAAATAATATACAGGGGTATTTTTTTCGTCAACATTTTTTTCATGATGATAAAAATAATCAATTCGGCTATACAATACTGTTATCCAATACCTTTCTACTGTTAAATTTTGAACACCCGTTTCGCTGCATTGAAATAGACCAACGTGTAGTAGATTGAGCACATTGAATGTTTTCTTACTACAACCAATATTAGCTTACTACGTATTGCTACGTAACTACGAGAAAATCAACCGCTCATTCAAAGAAAAAAACATTGCTTTTTGTAC
>JBJTXG010000118.1:0-4714 GCA_046082125.1 Ferruginibacter sp.
TGATGATGGGAAAAAACCATGCATCTTATTTTGATCAACAAGGCTGGCTCTATTTTACCAAAGAATATTTTGATTTATTCTATCCCTCTTACGGAGATACTTACCCGATCTTCAACGGCTCAATCGGAATGACGTATGAGCAAGCCGGACATGCCAGGGCCGGTCTTTCCATATTGGTTAATGAGGAGGATACACTGACGCTAGTCGATCGCATCAGGCATCATCATACAACCGCGCTCAGCACCATTCAGATGGCTTCCAACAATGCATTGGCATTGAATCAGGCCTTTCAATCGTATTTCAAGGATGCACGAACCTTCGGATCCGGCAATTATTCCGGTTTTCTGATTCGGAAAAAATCAAGTGCCCATTGGGAAAAATTGGTAACGCTTCTCACATACAATAAGATTGAATTTCAGGAATTGGAGTCGGGCACGGCTCTCTCCGGATATCATTATCCGTCGATGGGTGCCCAGCGAATGGTTACTGAAAGCGGCGATTTGTGGATATCCGCCAAGCAATCACAAGGTAATCTCGTGCGTGTTCTGTTTGAACCACATTCGGTGTTGGCTGATTCTGCCACGTATGACATTACCTCATGGGCATTGCCATTTGCGTATGGCTTGGATGCCTATGCAATTGAAAAAGCGGTAGGTTTAAAAACTCGGACCACTGACAAAGCAACTTTATCCTCTCAAGCAGTTACTCAACCCAATGAAGTTTATGGTCTGATTGGTAGCATCCGTTCCAGTCAGGATGCCGTCATGATCTCCAAGGCATTGCAGGCCGGTATACGTATTCGCTACTCGGAAAAGGAATTGGTAGTTTCTGGTAAAACATTTTCAAGAGGCTCGCCAATTATCCTCTCCGCAGAGAACAACAATCAAAAGAATAAACTGTCTGAATTCATGAACCGATATATTGCTAAGTGGACTGTATTGCCTTCCGGTTTGGTGGAGGGCGGGGTAGATATGGGTTCCGACAAAATGCATGTGCTACGAAACAAACACGTTGCACTGGTTGTTGATGAGACCTGTTCTCCAACATCGGTTGGCGACCTTTGGCATTATTTTGATAAGGAATTGCAATATCCACTTCATCTTGTTTCCAGTAAAGAACTTCAGCGTGCACCATTGAATCAAATCGATGTATTGATATTTCCCGATGGCCAACATAAAATGCTGGCTGATAAAGAATCGGCACTCAAACAGTGGGTAAAAGAGGGCGGTCGGATTATTGCCATGGAGCAGTCCATTGAGTCCATGATAACCGGCGAATGGGGCGTGAAATGGAAGAAGTCAACAGACAATGCCGGTAATGAAAAGGGGTTGCCAGAGCGATATGAGGATCGTGAGCGTAATGCACTCTCTTCCAATACGCCTGGAGCCGTCTATAAACTCAAGCTTGATCATTCTCATCCGTTGGCTTTTGGTTATCCGCCATATTATTTCACGCTCAAGCAAAACAATCAGTTGCTGGAAACGAATGCAACTAGTTGGAATGTTGGTTGGATAGATGACTCAGGATATGTCAGTGGCTATGTTGGGTCGGAGGCGCGGAAGCAGTTGAAAGACGGAACCCTGATTGCTGTTCAAGATATAGGAAGAGGTCAAGTAGTCTATTTTGTAGATAACCCCGTTTTCAGAGGTTTCTGGGAGAATGGGAAGCGCCTGTTATTCAATGCAGTTTTTTACTTGGGCCATTGAGTATGCCGTTACTCAACTTCTGCCACAAATCGCAGTACTTCCATACCATCAAAAAGTAAGGTCACCGGATAGGTGTCTGATTTCGTAAACGTGTATTGAAAGTCAATGGTCGATTGGTCGGTTGTAAAATTGACGCGAATCGGTTTGCCAGCTTTTGCTCCCTCTCCAAGAACAAGTTCAAGATTGTTTATCTGGTCTAGCCGGCGTGCCAGCACTCTGAACGTTGATTTTTTTTCTGTACTTGTAACGAATAAACCGGCAGGTGTATGTACGTTTGATAATTTATAAGAGTAAGCGCCCGCAAGTACACAGGGTAAATTGTAAAAGGATTTAATGGAGGAGGGGCCTTCACCGAGTTGCCAGGCTTTGTTTGCGGGATAATGCTGCAAATTGAAAACAACGCGGTCTGCAAAAAAATACACGTCATTCACTTGTCGGGTAAAAACAGATTTACGACGGTCTAAAAATCCACAGGCCGAACTGATATCGATGTAATACCATTCCGTTGGACTAGTGCTGAGCTGAATCACGTTCCAGGCATAATTTGGCTCATCGGGTGGGTCGCCGATGTCATCGGTATGGTACTTATAAAAACCGTCAACGGAAATGCAGCGTATCGACACTAAACTGCACATCTCCTGGAAAAGGAGCGAAATGCCCGTCGGGTTTCCCTTCCTCCGTATAAAAACACTGGATGCATCATTTGTACGGTTGTCGTAGTTGCTTGTCGTTTTGGGGTCGATTTCAATGTAGTTGGCCATCCAGATAAACAAGGCCCTGGCCTTTTCGGCTTTTGAAGAAAAAGGTAAGGTAAGGGAATCGGCTACAATGGCTAAATTTGATCCGGGCATAGGTCCGAGCGACAACACATATTGATCAACAGCCTGATAAGGCGTTGATTGGGCGTAGGAGATTTTATTATGTCCGTAGCACCAAAAAATTAAGAGAAAAATGACAATACGTTTCACCATATAAAGGTAGTAGAAATTATTCGTCTTCTTTTTTTCGATAGGCTTTCACCTTATCGAGTTGTTCGGGCGAAAGAAATGTGCTCAGTTTCTGTATGTAGGCCTGTCTCGCTTCTTTTCGTTTTTGTTTTTTTTGTTGGGTCGTCAGTGTAGAGTCAGCCTCGATTCTTTGATTGCATGTACGCAGTTCATGACTGGCTGCCTTGAATGATGCTTCTTGTTCAGCACTTAATTGGAGTTCAGCACGTCTGGCATTTCCGGGTTTATTCTTATTCCGTTTTTTCGTTTCTAAAGTGGTGTCATTGACTGCTCCGGATTGGGTTTTTGTTTGTGCAAATGCGGTGGTGAAAAACAAAATGAATGCGAAAAGCAAGGGGAGTTGTTTGGTCATAATGTCATTGGTTTGACCGTAGACCAGCCTGCATTCATATAGTTTAAAAAAAATCCCCTGTTTCAGGGGATTTGCTTTTAAAGGTTATCTCAAGAAGAGTAATTCGCGGTATTTGGGCAGCGGCCAGAGGGAATCATCAATCAGCAATTCCAATTTATCAGCGTGGTAGCGAATTGAATCAAAATACGTGTCTTTTATTGATTCGCAGTAGGCTATGGCCCGGTCGCGGCTATTCGAAAGTTCATTGGCTTTTTTCCGGGCTTCAATCATGGCCTCTACATGTTCGGCAATCACGTTCATATGGCGACTGATGGTTTCCAAAACTTTGAGCTGTCCGGCATAAGCGGTTTCCGGAAGACCGGATGCTTTCAGTCCAAGCACATTTTCAGAAAGTATGTTTTGATATTTCAACGCGGCCGGAATGATCTGTGTTGTTGCGAGATCGCCCATGACCCTAGCCTCGATCTGTACTTTTTTAATGTAATCTTCGAGCATGATCTCATGGCGAGCTTCCAGTTCCAAGTGGTTATAGATGTGGTTATTCTCGAAAAGTGTCTTTGCTTTCTCACTGGTGTAAGCATCCAATGATAGTGGGGTTGTTTTTAAATTTGGTAAACCACGTTTGGCGGCTTCTTTTTCCCATTCGATGCTGTATCCGTCGCCTTCGAACAATATTTTTTTACAATCGACAATGATGCGTTGGATAACGTGCATAATGGCTACTTCTTTCTTTTCGCCTTTTTCAATCAATGCATCCACCTCTGCTTTGAATGTTTTGAGTGTTTCCGCCATCGCGGTATTCAGCACAGTCATCGGACCTGCACAGTTGGCCGATGAGCCCACGGCACGGAATTCAAATTTATTGCCGGTGAAAGCGAACGGAGAGGTGCGATTCCGATCCGTATTGTCCAACATGAGTTCCGGAATACTTTTATGGATATCCAGTTTGAGCATGGCCTCGTCGGTTTCGTCAAACTTGTCACCCACACGGGATTCGATTTGCTCCAACACCTTCGTCAGGTATTCACCGATGAAGATAGATATGATAGCAGGCGGAGCCTCATTGGCACCTAAACGATGGTCATTGCTGGCACTGGCGATGGATGCACGAATGAGCTCACTGTAATCATGCACGGCCTTGATGGTATTGACAAAAAACGTGAGAAACATCAGGTTAGTCTTCGGTGTTTTACCCGGTGCCAGGAGATTGACACCCGTGTCCGTGCTCATACTCCAGTTGTTGTGCTTTCCGCTGCCATTGATACCGGCAAATGGTTTCTCGTGCATCAGCACCATCAGGTTGTGACGCTTGGCCACCCGGGTCATGACGTCCATCAATAATGTATTGTGATCGACAGCCAGGTTGATTTCTTCAAAAATCGGGGCACACTCAAACTGTGCGGGGGCCACTTCATTATGACGGGTGCGAAGCGGAATACCCAGCTTATAACATTCACGCTCCAGGTCACGCATGTACGCATACATGCGCTCCGGGATGGCGCCAAAATAATGGTCTTCCAGTTGTTGTCCTTTGGCTGGCGCATGGCCGAAAACAGTACGGCCGGTCAAAACCAGGTCCGGACGAGCCTTGGCCAGTTCGGCATCAATCAAAAAATACTCCTGTTCCCAACCTAGTGTGGCATTGACTT
>JBJTXG010000119.1:0-4380 GCA_046082125.1 Ferruginibacter sp.
AGGCTTGAGTGTGTGCAGTTTCATGTGTTTGATTTTTACTTACGGGAAATCATCCCTCGCAATGAAATGATAGTAACGTTTGTGTTGATCGGGTTTAGTTGAGTTCTTCTACCCGAATCAGGTGGTTCACTTTGGTAACCATACCTAATATTTGAGGCGTTGCCTCCACTTCCACAGAAGCATTCATTTTGCGCAGACCTAAGGCAATCATGGTTCTTTTTTGACGTTCGGAGCGGTCAATGACACTTTTAATCTGTGTGATTTTGATCTTTTTCATAACTGATTTTTTGAGACGATGGTCTTGTTTATCCGTTGAACACTTTCTTCAACGAAACATTTCTTGTCTTGGATACAGACACTGGTTCACGCAGACTGGCCAGGGCTTTAAAGGTCGCTTTCACCACGTTGTGCGGATTAGCAGAACCGAGATTTTTAGCCAGTACGTCGGTGATACCCGCTGATTCCAGTACCGCGCGCATACTACCTCCGGCGATTACACCGGTACCATGGGCAGCCGGCTTGATCAACACTTTAGCGGCCCCCTCTTTGGTGAGCTGGTCGTGTGGTATCGTTCCGTGCATGATCGGCACTTTGATCAGATTTTTCTTAGCATCTTCGATGCCTTTGGTAATGGCTTCCTGCACCTCTTTTGCTTTTCCCAGACCGTGACCAACCACTCCGTTTTCATTACCGACAACGACCAGGGCGGAGAAACTGAATGCACGTCCACCTTTGGTTGTTTTCACAACGCGGTTGATGGCGACGACTTTCTCCTTGAGTTCGAGATCTCCTGCCTTTACTTTGTTTAATGTTACGTTCGACATGTATTTGCTTTAATGCGTTTGTTGAATGTGTTAGATCAGAACTGCAGTCCACCTTCCCGGGCACCTTCTGCAACCGCTTTCACACGGCCATGGTATACATACCCGCTCCGGTCGAATACAACCGATGTCAATCCAAGTTCCACCGCTTTACGGGCTATTGATTCACCCACCATTTTACTTTTGGATGTTTTGTTTGCCTTGTGGGCCTGAATATCTTTTTCGCGGGATGAAGCAGCCGCTAGGGTGACACCTTGAGTATCATCAATCAGCTGTGCATAGATATCGGTGTTACTGCGAAATACAGACAATCGCGGCTTGGCCGTGGTACCGCTCACTTTTTTGCGAATACGGTATCTGATTTTTTGTCTGGCTGTCGTTTTGTTATTCATCGTTTGTATAATTTTCTTCCGATACTGCCGGAAGGTTATTGAATACGTTTATTATTTACCGGCTGATTTACCCGCTTTTCTTCTCAGGACTTCGCCTACAAATTTCACACCCTTACCCTTGTACGGTTCTGGTTTTCTCAGGCTGCGGATTTTAGCGCAAACCTGTCCTAGGAGTTGCTTATCAACACTCTCCAGGGAAATAATCGGGTTCTTACCTTTTTCCTGGGCCGTAGCTACTTTCAATTCTTTTGGAATTTCAAACAGAATGTTGTGAGAGTAGCCTAGTGACAAATCAAGGATGTTGCCCTGATTAGCAGCTTTATAACCCACACCAACCAGTTCAAGTTCTTTCTTGAATCCTTCGGTAACGCCTTTAACCATGTTGGCGATCAATGAACGATATAAACCGTGCATGGCTCTATGACGAATCTGATCCGTTGGACGAAGCAGGTTCAGTTCACCTTCTTTCACTTCAATCGTCATATCGCGGTCGATTGATTCTTTCAGCTCCCCTTTGGGTCCCTTCACGGTAACCAGGTTGTCTTTTCCAACGGTAATTGTAACGCCACTGGGTACGATCACCGGTTTTTTTCCTATACGACTCATATGTATTGTTTTTGATGCGGTCAGCCTGCTGATTGGCTTAAGGCATGGTTTGTTTTTGTTTTAGAAAATGCTGCAAAGCACTTCGCCGCCAATGTTCTGGGCCTTCGCTTCCTTGTCGGTCATCACTCCTTTAGAGGTAGAGACAATCGCAATACCCAATCCGTTTTTCACGCGACGAAACTCTTCAGGCTTGGCGTAGGTACGCAATCCCGGGCGACTGATACGCTCCATACTGCGGATGGCAGGCTGTTTGGTAGCGGCATCGTATTTCAACGCGATTTTGATGATACCTTGTTTGCTGTCGTCCTCAAATTTGTATTTCAGGATATAGCCTTTATCATACAGAATCTCCGTGATGCGCTTTTTCAAGTTGCTGGCAGGAATCTCCACGATTCGGTGATTTGCCATTTGCGCGTTGCGGATTCGTGTCAGATAGTCTGCAATCGGATCTGTAACCATTTTATCGTATTTGTTCGTTTATAATTTTTTTAATTGCTATAGCCACGATTACCAGCTGGCTTTTCGTACACCCGGAATTTTTCCGGCCAGTGCCATGTCGCGAAACATACCCCGGCAAACACCGAAATGACGCATAAACCCTTTTGGACGGCCGGTCAGCTGGCAACGGTTTTTCAACCGAACAGTAGAGGAATTCTTAGGCAGCTGATCAAGAGCGGCGTAATTGCCCTCTGCTTTCAGTGCAGCACGCTTCGCTGCAAACTTGGCAACCATGCGTTCTCTTTTTGCCTGACGGGCGGTGACTGATTTCTTAGCCATATTCTTTTTTTAAGATTTTTTCATGTTTTTGAATGGCATGCCCAATTCTTTCAGCAACTCATATGCTTCTTCATTGGTGCCGGCCGTGGTAACAAATGTGATATCCATTCCAGTAATCTTGTTCACCTTATCGATATCGATTTCAGGGAAAATGATTTGCTCGGTAACGCCCAGGGTGTAATTTCCGCGTCCGTCAAACGATTTATCATTGATGCCTTTGAAGTCGCGCACACGAGGTAGTGATACCGAAACCAGGCGATCCAGGAATTCGTACATTTTCACTCCGCGCAAGGTTACACGCGCTCCGATGGGCATGTGCTTTCTCAACTTAAAGTTGGAGATATCTTTTTTGGATTGGGTTGAAACGGCTTTTTGTCCGGTGATGTTTGACAGTTCGTCGACGGCAATGTCGATCAGTTTTTTGTCCGCTACCGCTCCATTCACACCACGATTCAGACAAATCTTGGTGAGACGTGGTGCCTGCATAACGGTTTTATAACCGAACTTTTTCATCAAGGCGGGTACAACATCCTGTTTGTACTTGGCCGCCAGTCTGGCTGTGTTAGATTGTGTGCTCATTATCTGATTACCTCCCCTGATTTTTTAGAGATTCGAACTGATTTTCCATTTTCGCGGGTGCGCTTGATACGGGTAGCGGATTTAGTTTTCGCATCCCACAGCATCACATTACTGATGGCGATAGGCGCTTCCACTTTCTCGATTCCGCCCAGTGTATTTTTGGCAGAAGGCTTGGTGTGCTTGGTTACGATATTTACGCCTTCAACCAAAACGCGGCCTTTTTCAAGAATGACTTCCAGCACCTTGCGGGGCTTTTGGAGGTCTTTATCATCACCGGAAATTACCACAACGGAATCTCCTTTTTTGATGTTGAATTTGGGTTTAAATCGTGTGCTCATGTTGTATGGTTTTACCGGTTTGACCGGAATCATGTTTAAATTAAAGTACTTCGGGTGCCAGGGAAATGATTTTCATGTAACCCTTATCACGCAGCTCACGGGCAACGGGTCCGAAAATACGGGTTCCCCGGGGCTCATCGGCATTGTTCAACAGCACGACGGCGTTGTCATCGAAGCGAATATAGGATCCGTCTTTCCGACGCAGTTTGTTCACGGTACGAACGATGACCGCCTTGCTGACTGTTCCTTTTTTGATACCACCAGCTGGCATGGCATCCTTCACAGTCACAACAATCTTATCACCAATCTTGGCATAGTCTTGTCCACTGTTACCTAGTACACGGATGCAAAGCACCTCCTTGGCGCCACTGTTATCGGCTACGTTCAATCTGCTTTCTTGCTGTATCATGTCGTTTCTTTTTTGGGTGATCCTGTTGTGGATCTGATTTATCGTTGGCGATTCGGATATATTCCGGCACGCAAGGTCTATTTCACTTTCTCAACCACTTCCACCAGTCTCCAACGCTTGGTTTTACTCATTGGACGGGTTTCCATGATTTTCACGATATCACCGATGCTGCATTCGTTCTTTTCATCATGCGCATGGTAGCTCGTTGTTTTCTTGAGGAACTTTCCGTAAATCGGGTGCTTGATCTTACGCTCCACTTTCACGGTGATGGTTTTATCCATCTTGTTGCTGGACACAACACCGGTACGTGTTTTACGGAGGTTTCTTGCTGTCGTGTTCTTTGTTTCCATTGTTTGCTTTTAGCGGGATCAGGCTCCCAGTTGTAATTTTCGTAATTGTGTTTTCAAGCGGGCGATATCCCTTCTCAGCGTGCGAATTGTTTGCGGATTTTCTACCGG
>JBJTXG010000120.1:0-2950 GCA_046082125.1 Ferruginibacter sp.
CCGGCGTATTATCATATCAATGATGATCTGATTGTGGCAGCCAGTGAGCGAAGTGCGATTCGCACCGTTTTCAATCTGGAAGAACAAGATGTGCTCGAGCTGATGCCGGGTCAAGCACTGATCGTTTCCAAAGTCGGGCAATACCGAATTGAGCAAATACTGGAGCCGGCAGAACGAAGAGCTTGCAGTTTTGAACGGATCTATTTCAGTCGAGGTAGCGACCAGAAAATTTACCGTGAGCGAATTCAATTGGGTCGAAACCTGAGTGATATTGTATTGAAAGCCATCGACTACGATCTGAGAAATACCATCTTTTCGTTTATTCCAAATACGGCCGAAACCGCTTTTTACGGATTAATTAAAGGTGCAGAAGATTATCTGAATACGATTAAGACCGAACGTATCATGAGCTGGGGCACCTCTTTTTCGGAAGAAAAACTATCGGAAATGATTAGCCGCCGAATCCGTATTGAGAAGATTGCGATCAAAGACGTTAAACTGAGAACCTTCATTACCGAAGATAAAAGTCGTAATGAGTTAGTTCAACACGTGTACGACATCACCTACGGCACTGTGCGTAAAAACGAAGATTCGCTGGTTATCATTGATGACAGTATTGTTCGGGGCACAACGCTGAAAGAGAGTATTATCCGTATGTTGTCCAGGCTTGAACCCAAACAAATCATTTTGGTTTCCTCTGCGCCTCAAATCCGCTATCCGGATTGTTATGGCATCGATATGAGTATACTCGGTGACTTTATCGCTTTTCGGGCGGCTATTGCCTTATTGGAGGACAGTGGTCAATCTTCCTTATTAGCCCAGCTCAAAGAGCGTATTCTGCAACTCAAACAAGACGATTTGTTACACACAGAAAATCTCGTCAAACAGATTTACAAACCATTCACAACCGAACAACTTAGTGATAAAATTGCATCCTTGATTACCCCTCCGGATATTCGTATACCCGTTCAGGTTATTTATCAAACCATCGAGTCGTTGCATGCCGCTTGTCCGGGCAATACCGGCGACTGGTATTTTACCGGCAACTACCCTACACCCGGAGGAAACCGGGTTTGTAACGTAGCCTTACTAAATTATCTTGAAGGGAAAAACCAGCGTGGCTACTGATGAAAACCTTGTTACTCTTACGCCATGCACACAGTGACTGGGGTGGATTTCAGATCGATGATCATTCTCGTCCGTTGAGTAAAACAGGTAAGGACGAAGCCCTGGATACCGGTTTGTTTATCAAAAAACAGTCTTGGCAAATCGATGGTCTCATTCATAGTGACGCCCGTCGGACAACTGAAACAGCGTTAATCATACATACGGCCATACAACGTCCTGCAACGGTACTCGTTGCTGAACCGAGTTTGTATCAATCATCACCTGAAACCATTGAAACCGTCGTGATGAGTTTGCCCGATTCGTGGAGCGTAGCGGGTATTGTTTGTCACAATCCAGGCATTTCGGATTTTATGCAGTTGATTTTACCAGTCAATCATGTTCAATCATTTTCACCGGCTTGTGTAGCTGCCATTGCTATTGATACTGAACATTGGTTGAAATTTACGAATGCACCAAAACGGTTGTTATTTTTTTACCACCCGCTTGTGCATTAAAGGATTTTTTCAAAATAAACTGCCGTCTCGATGGGATTATGATAGTAGGCCGATATTTCCATAAATCCGTTTTTTCGATAGAGTGTCATCGCTGGAATCATGGTACATAAGGTATCCAATCGAACGATTTGATAGCCGGCTTGTTTCGCAAACTTCAGTGAGACTTCCATGAGTTGCTGCGCAAGTCCACGTCGGCGATAATCGGGATTGACATACATGCGTTTCAGCTCAGCCACAGTCGTTGAGAACAAGCGGATACCGACGCACGCAATGGGGAGTTCTTCGTCATAAATAATCCAGGCGCAACCGTTTGGTAAGCCATACATAGCCGACAATTGGTTCAATTCCGAAGAAAATGATTGGAAACCCAGATCAATGTCCAAACTATCGGCATAAGCTTGATATAGTTGCCCCAAATGTTTGAACTGTGCTGTTGTATGGACAATCTCTACTGTCAATGTGTTGATTTTTTGCCAGACCGGTTAACAACATAAACCCCCGTAAAAATCAATGAGGCCGCTAATAATGCATAGGCATCCAGCTGATCACTGCGAAAAAAATACGCTATAATGGCAGCAAAGACCGGTTGGGTGTAGATATAGGCTCCTGAGACCGCAGGCCCTAATTGTTGGATGCCGTAAATATTAAATAGGTACGCGAAAAAAGTTCCACCCACACAAATCAAGAGTAAAATCAGCCAGTCGTTTGTTGTGAATACGCTGAATGAGGTGGCCATTAATTGATTCCAACACAAGGGAAGTGCCAGCGCGGTACCAATGGTGAAACAGATCCGAACAACGGTCATTGGGTTATATCGTTTCATGAGTGGTTTCACTAAAATAAAATAATAAGAATAAGAAATCGCATTCACCATAACCAACAGATCACCTAAAAGTATGGCCGATGCGGTTCCGGTATTTTTTCGGAACAGGATAAGTATAGTGGCGCCGGCAATGCCTGATGCAAGTCCGGCAAATCGAAAAACGGTCATGGGTTCTTTAAAAAAGAATACGGAGAGCACGGCAATAAAAACCGGCGTGGTTAACATCAGTAAAGATGCATGGATGGGGAGTGTCATACTCAGGCCCTGAATGAACAAAATCTGGTTTATGAAAATACCAGTGAGTGAACACCAAAATAATCGCTTGTAATGGAGGCGCTGGATAGTTTCTTTTTTGGTCGAAAAGAAATAGATCAACCATAGCAGCGCGGTAGCGCTGGCCATCCGAATAAAGTTCAGTGCAAGTGGTCCGATTTTATCAGCATCGGTCAGTGCTTTAACAGCTGTGAAATTAATCGCGAAAAAAATATTCGTTGCAATTAAAGCT
>JBJTXG010000121.1:0-4316 GCA_046082125.1 Ferruginibacter sp.
ATCACATTATGAAGTCATGTTCATCTACAAATAAATGTACATGATATTCTAAAAAAAATCCCGACTTTGTCGGGACTCTTGGAGCGGAAGACCGGGCTCGAACCGGCCACCCCGACCTTGGCAAGGTCGTGCTCTACCAAATGAGCTACTTCCGCAATAAAAGAACTAAAATCAGACGGCAAATATAGGCAATCTGATGAACTATTTATTTATACTTTGGATTGTATAATGTGTTTTCAGGCACATTAACCTCAGGCTTTCCCTTGTACCGATGAGTATACAATGCATAACAGCCTCCAAACAGGAAAGCAAGTAACACAAATACCTGACAGTAAAAAAGAAAACGGGAAGTCGACACCCAATTGTGGGTGAAATCCTTGTGCGAGGTGTCAATAAATTCCTTTTCCATATCGGATTTTTTGGTTTTGCAAAAATAATATAGTTCGGTAAAAAAAAGAAATTATTTACGACCAATAATCGCTGCAAACCGACGACGTTTTTTTAGATAGTAGTCTACGACCAGCCACTTGGAAGTACTACCAGTAAGCGATGACAGGGCATATCGAGGCAAAGCCGTTGATTTCAGATTTGTCCAACCAAAGATTATCACATACCAATGAGCCTTAAAAACAGCCAGCCAAAACCCGGGATCACCTGTAAATAAAGCCTTCCAGGCAGCCATAGCATCCAATACCAACCGCGTCGGTGCTTTCCAGATTAACTCGCCAAATGAGAGGTTTTTCAACATCATCAGCCAATTATTCCGAAAGTTGAGGTACACCTTAGACGAATTACCCTTGGGAAGTGTTCCTCCACCCACATGGTAAACAACTGAAAATGGATTCACGCAGATTTGAAAACCCATCCGCTGCAACCGCCAACACAGATCAATCTCCTCTTGATGGGCAAAAAAACGGGCATCAAAACCACCAGCCTCGTGAAATAAGGCAGCCCGTACACACAGGGCCGCACCGGTTGCCCAAAAACAAGGTTCGACGGTATCATATTGGCCCTCATCCCGTTCACAATCATCGAATACCCGGCCTCGCGCAAACGGAAAGCCGAGCGCATCCATCCAACCTCCACAAGCACCGGCATACTCGAACTGATCGCGCTGATGATAGGAGCGGATTTTGGGTTGGCAAGCCGCCACACGCATGTTCTGTTCCATGGTCTGAATCAACGGCTCTATCCATCCGGGCGTTACCTCTACATCACTGTTTAGCAGGATAAAATAATCGGCCTGAACCTGTCGCAAGGCCCAATTGTAGCCGCCGGCATAACCCAGATTTTGCTGATTTTGCAGAAGCTCTATTTCCGGAAAGGCATTTCGAACGAAGTCAACGGACCCATCGGTTGATGCATTATCGGCAACCACCCATTTAATCGGTCGGTAAGTCGAAGCCAACACCGATGGCAGGAAGCTGGCTAAAAAATCACGTCCGTTCCAGTTTAAAATAACAACCGCAACAGTAGGAGCTTGTTTCACAGATGGAAGGTATGTATTTCCTGTAAATTCCGGATTGACGCTGGTTGAAAAATCATATCTGCATACTCCAACTCAATCAGTCGACCTCGACGTTTTTCAGTACATTTAGTTTTTCTTGTATGATTCACTCATTTTTTCATTGGCGAACACTACTCACCCTGGTTGCTGTTCTGATAGTATCAGGCACTATTTTTTATTCAAACTATTTATCCAAAAAAATTGAACGGGAGGAAAAAGACCGAATTAAGATCTGGGCAGAATCGATGCGCGTCAAACTGAATACCACCCACTCCCCCACACTAGGATTGTGCCAGCTGATTGCCGAGGAAAACCACGAAATTCCCATCATCGAAACCGACGAACAGGGTCATCCAACAGGCGTTTTTTTAAATATCGACTCCGCCATCGTTCGATCCGATACCGGTTACCTGCGCAAAAAAATCATTGAATTTGAAGAAACCCATCAACCCATTTTGGTGACTATCAGTAATGATCCACCAATGCAAAACCGGTATTATTTCGGAAATTCAAAACTTCTCAATGAAGTCAAATTTTATCCAATCATTCAGCTGATCATTATTGCCCTTTTTCTGATAATTACCATCATCAGTATACAAATCAGAAACAGATCCACTCAAAATCAAGTTTGGGCCGGCATGGCCAAGGAAACTGCCCATCAGCTAGGTACACCGGTGACCTCGCTGGAAGGATGGATTGAAGTATTGAAAGAAAAAAATAATACAGACTCCATCGTCGTTGAGATGCAAAAAGATGTGGAACGCCTCAAACTTATTACGGATCGATTTGGAAAAATTGGCAGCAAACCCCAATTAGTACCAATACAACTTAAAACACAAATCGATAAAATGGTTGAATATATTCGGAGGCGATCCAGCGACCGGATAACCTTCACCGTAACCGCACCGGCGACAGCCGTTGTCGCCAAAATCAGTCCGCCATTGTTTGACTGGGTGATCGAAAATCTGTTGAAAAATGCATTGGATGCACTTGAGAACAACGGACAAATTATCATCAGTATTATTGACGAACCAAGCCGAATTGTGATTGACATCCAAGATTCCGGCAAAGGCATACCGAAGAAGCACCTGAATGATGTATTTAAACCGGGGTTTACCACCAAAAAACGTGGCTGGGGTTTAGGGCTATCGCTAAGCAAACGAATTATCGAACAGTATCACAATGGCTCGTTGTTTGTAAAAAATAGTGAATTAGGAAAAGGCACAACCTTTCGAATCATATTACCTGTTTAACCCGTTGACCTTTCCGAATATGCAGAATTGGATTATCTTTGCCGAGTGATACATCACAGGCGGCGATGGCGAAATTGGTAGACGCACTACTTTGAGGTGGTAGCGCCCGAAAGGGTGTGGGAGTTCGAATCTCCTTTGCCGCACATACAAGTCCTGCTCAAACGAGCGGGGCTTTTTGCATCTGGCGATCAAGCTTGCTTGAATGAGCAAAGATGGAAAAAGATCCTCCGCGCAAAGCAAGGAAGGACTTGATTCATTGCAGGCCCCACCTCCTATCATCCGAGCATGGCGAGTATAATCTCCTTTGCCGCACATACAAGTCCTGCTCAAACGAGCGGGGCTTTTTACATCTGGCGATCAAGCTTGCTTGAATGAGCAAAGATGGAAAAAGATCCTCCGCGCGAAGCAAGGAAGGACTTGATTCATTGCAGGCCCTATCCGTATTTGCCAATTTTCTTTTGAGGAAAAGTCTAACCGGGAATTTTTCGTAATATTGCATCCCCTTGCCCAGGTGGCGAAATTGGTAGACGCACCGTCTTCAGGTGGCGGCGCCGCGAGGTGTGCTGGTTCGAATCCAGTCCTGGGCACAGAAAGAGAGTTTTGGCAATCTTGAGAAAGGTTGCCATTTCTTTTTTCCTCCAAAACCTTTGCTGCTATTGGGATTGACGAGAACAGGGTGTTGGTTTTTAAAATTCGCACTTGGTTGTTTTTCTTGTTATACAGGATTCCTTCCGGAAATATCAAATATTGCAACCTTTGTTTGTTCGCAACACTCGCCGAAACCCATGCTGAGCTTATGTTCTGAGCGATGGTGAGGCAATTTTCGACGAAGGATGGAAGGATAACCATAAGCGTGTTTATAGGGTTTAAGGAGGAGGGGCTTAATTTGAGAAGTAAGCTACCACATCGGAACAAAGCCTCTGCCCATCGCCTAGAACGTCCTGAAAACAACAGTTTACATCATTGCTGGTCGATGAATTTTGTCAGTGACGCTTTGTTCGATGGAAAGATCTATGCGTTCTCGGGCCTCCTGCAATACCTCTTGTTTATCTCTTTTTACATTGGCTCTGTAAATCAATGTTAGCAGCTCTATGGTCTCTTTTTTCAAACTTTCGCCCACCGTATATTTATACTCCTTACCAAAATCCTTCGTAAACCTGAATATAGCAAGCAGCAAATCATAAGTTGCTTTATATACCGGCAAATCTGAATATAATGCCATTTTTTAAAAAATCGACCGCTTCGCGGTAAATTATCAAATTATCAAATTGTCAAATGAATCAAATGAATTCTAATCCCTGAGGCAACGGACAGAGAACCCAAAGTTCTTATAGTTGCTGCCCCTGGCTAGGGCTAGGAGGCGGTACCAGGCAACGGGGTTCTCCGTCGTCGTCCACCATTCACAGAAGCTACCAATGCCGTGGAATGCTCCATCGAAGTTACGGATACCGCCCGAAAGACCGAAGAAACCGCTGGTATTTGTGCCATTGCCGTCTTCATTCCAGCCATTGGTGCTTTTCAATGCATTGGTAAGCACTGTCCATTCATCGTTGCTG
>JBJTXG010000122.1:0-2321 GCA_046082125.1 Ferruginibacter sp.
GTTTATTTGTAGACAGTTACCAAAAAAATCCGGTTTTGCTCAATTACGGTATCGATGAATTACGATTCACCAAACCAGTGTATCCGGGTGCATCGATTTATATTCGTTTCACCTGTAAGGAGAAAACGGCACAGGAAACCAAAGAGCCTAACCCAGATGTACCAATGACTCGCGGTGCCGATATTCCGAAAGGCATCGTAAAATGGCTGGTAGAAATGTTTGATGAAACCGACGAGATGGTAGGTATTGCTACCATTTTAACCATGGTTGAAATGAAAAATAAAATAAACTAACAACCAATGAAAGACGCACATCTTGACCAATACGTGGAAAGTCGCACCGAATCCGGTATTACCACCATTGAATTTTTTCATCACCAAAGCAACTCACTGCCCGGCGCCCTACTCGTCCGTCTCGCAGATAGCATTCGCGAAGCAGGAAACAATCCGGACTGCACCGTGATTGTTTTGAAAAGCGGAGGCCACAAAGCTTTCTGTGCCGGCGCTTCATTTGATGAACTGATTCAGATTAAAACAGAGGCTGAAGGACTCGTTTTCTTCAGTGGTTTCGCCCACGTAATCAATGCCATTCGCACGATACCGCAGCTGGTGATCGCCCGCATTCAAGGCAAATGCGTCGGTGGTGGCGTTGGTTTGGCGGCAGCCGCAGATTATGCCATTGCCGTCGCGCAGGCAGATATTAAGTTAAGTGAACTAGCTGTTGGCATTGGACCGTTTGTGGTTGGTCCGGCCGTAGAACGAAAAATGGGAACAGCCGCATTTACCGCCCTCGCTATCGATGCTTCTTCCTGGCGAACTGCCTCCTGGGCACAGGCACACGGATTGTTTTCCGAATTGCACGAAACAATCGAGCAAACTGATGCGGCCGTCGATCGGTTGGCCAAAACACTTTCCCAATCGAGCCCCGAAGCCATGCATGAACTCAAGCGTGTTTTTTGGCAAGGAACCGATCATTGGGATACCTTGTTGAAACACCGAGCCGGTATCAGCGGTCGGTTGATCCTGAGCGACTACTCCCGGCAAGCCATCGACCGATTTAAAGCAAAAAGCAAGTAAATAATAGCGGTCTTATTGAAAACAAGAATCCCGGCCATTGGCCGGGATTTCATGTATTTGGCTTCTTGTTAGTTTTTGTGTTGCTCGTTTTCAAAAGGATCGGAAGCCAGGGTTTTTTTCATTGGATTGGATAGGAGTCTTTCTAGGATCGGATTGGGTTGGTTTACAGGATTTGGACTTAAACGGTTTTAATAGGGTTGGATGTTGGTTTTCTACAGGATAGTTGGTTTTTCGTAGGGTATTGGTTGGGTATTGGATTTGGATTTTTTTGGATTAATACGCTTTGCGTCGTTGCTGATGTAAAACTACGTCGCTGTACAATCATAGACAAACACCATGCCAAACGAGTTTGAAAATTGGGTATTTGTTGCCAATCGACCTACGTGTTCTTACGTAAACCACTGTTATTCAATACCTAAAAACGGTACAAATACAATCTGTGGAGGAATTGTTAAAACGAAATGAATGATGGTTGAATGCAAAAAAAAAGCCCCGTCCGGGCTTTCTAGATAGGTAAATCGGTTGCGGTCAAATATCCAATGGTGAGTTATGAATAAACTTGAGCAACGATGCCGTATTTTTTAGATTGAGTTTTTTTAGAATGTTGGAACGATGTACTTCAACGGTGCGTGCCGACAAAAATAATTTCTCGGCTATTTCTTTGGAGGACAGCCCTTCTTTTATGTGTTTTAAAACATCAACCTCTCTTTCTGAAAGCTTGCTGATGTCGGGCGTATCATCATCTTCAAAAACCTGCTTAGCCAGATTTTCCTGGATTTCTTTACAGATAAATACTTTATTAGCGGTAACGCTGGTAATTGCTTCGAACATCTCGTTTTTGTTGCTAGACTTCGTTACATAACCCAGTGCGCCGTTTTTAAGCATCCGCTTGGCAAACGAAGGCTGATTATGCATCGATACGCCAATCACTTTTGAACCCGGTGAGCCTTTCTTAACCAGTTTGGTCGCCTCGATGCCGGATATCGGCTGAATGTTAATATCCATAATAACCACATCGGGGCGCTTATTTTTTACTTGTTCCAAACAAGCCTCCGACGTGTCGTTGCATATACCAATCACCGAAAATCGTTCATCCGAATTGATTAGCTCTGACCACATTTCGGCAATGAGATTGTGATCATCAAAGATCATGATAGATATTTTTTTTGTCATGTTATTGTATGTTTTTCAATGGTAGTTCGATTACGAACCGGTTGCATGTTTGTTGATTGGATGATATCGTGA
>JBJTXG010000123.1:0-5360 GCA_046082125.1 Ferruginibacter sp.
CAATGCATTTACACCCAATGGTGACGGGTTGAACGATGTGTTAACACCACTGGCTCTTGGCATGAAATCAGTCGATTTATTTATGGTTTATAACCGATGGGGACAACTGATGTTCCGAACCACGCAAATCGAAGAGGGCTGGAACGGCAAATACCGTGGTATAGTGCAACCCATTGGCACCTATGTTTGGTATGCCGAAGGAACCGACTATACAAACAAAAAGCTGACCCGGAAGGGAACCGTCATACTCTTACAATAACATTATGGAACGTAAAATCGCCTGCATCACCGGAGCAACATCCGGCATCGGTAAATCCTGTGCCGCCTTATTTGCTGCCCATCAATATGATCTCGTGGTCACCGGAAGGCGCACCGACCGCTTACAGGCATTACAAGAAAAATTGACAACCGATTACGGCGTTCAGGTAACGATCCTAACCCTCGATGTACAGGATCAAAACCAGGTTTTTGAGGTTATTGAAAAATCATTTCCGAAAAACAGCCGCCTGGATGTATTGGTCAATAATGCCGGACTGTCCCTGGGCCGCCAATCAATTGCCGATGGCTCACTGGATGACTGGAACACCATGCTGAACACTAATGTGCACGGACTCCTCTACATGACCAAAGCATTGTTACCGGCCTTGATTCAAGCTGAAGGAACCATCATCAACATTGGCTCCATCGCCGGATTGGAGGCCTACGAAAATGGTAATGTGTACTGCGCCAGTAAAGCGGCAGTCGATATGCTGACGAAAACCATGCGCATGGACTTATTGAAGCATCGTGTACGCGTAACCGCAATTCATCCCGGAGCCGTCGAAACAGCCTTCTCACTGGTTCGGTATAAGGGCGACCAACAAAAAGCGGATGCGGTTTACCAAGGATTTGTTCCACTCACACCGGATGATGTGGCCCAAACCGTTTATTTTGCCGCATCACAGCCTGCACATGTATGCATCAATGAACTGATTGTGATGCCGACCGCACAGGCCAGCGCTTCCCTGTTCCATAAAACGTCGTAATACGAACGTCCTTATTGTGTCAATGAAATCCGAACCTGTATGCCGGCCCGGGTGTTGATGGTAGGCGCACTCGATGAAATATACGGAATGACTTTTCGCTGGTCAAAATACAATTTGATATTGACGCGCTGATTAAGGAAATAATCAATAGTTGGCGTAATGGAAATTTCTCGACTACCCCCCGTTGCGAAATTGTTGTCTTGATCAAGTCGGCTATTGGCTGTTACGTTATCTCGGATACGATAATCGAGTCGGAAGTTGATTTCATTGTCCAGTTTTCCGGAATTATTTTTACTGAGGAACTTTGGCAAGCGTAAACCGCCCAGTAATTTCAGTCCTTTTTTACGATAACCAAATCCAATAACGAACTCGGTACTTCTAACCTCACTCAATTGAAAATCATTCAAACTCAAACTGAGCTGACGTGTTTTGGAGTACTCGAACTTGGCCTGCATCTGATTCACAAACATCATGTCTACGCCGCAAAGTGGTGAGAACTGCTCTTGAATGGTGATATTCGGTATCAGGAAATAAGGCACGAAATTTTGAGAAGACGTATCGTAGAATGATGGATAGCCATATTGTGAAACATCCTGGTACAGCAAGGCCGATGTAAAGCCATTCATACTCAGGTTGCCGGTATAGCCGTGACTGAACGTAAAGTTGGTGAAGATTTTATCCAGTGGTTTGATCCGACTGAGCCCATTGTAATCAATTTTCCAGTTTGGACGGGGCAAGATGGCGCGGAATGGGTTTGACCGGATATTGGCATTGCTTTGTTTAATCAGACCAACGGAATTAGGATCTTGCTTCGTGTAGGCGGCAATGAACGACGGAATGAGTACATCCACGGCATATTTACCATAGCCGTAATAATATCCTTCTGCCCCAACTGGCTGAGAGGCGCTATACGGGTTTTGTCTGCCTAGTCGCTTAGACAAAATGCTCCGGTAGTTTTCGAATGTTTTAAACGTTTCGGAAACGCGGTTGGGATCAAACTTACCAAATAAGGTTTTAAAGGCAATATAGGAGACATCAAATCCACCACCCGCATACGGATTCAAATGTTTGAATGATGGATTATTTCCGATCAATGTTGTATCAATAAATCGGAACGTTTCACTGTAGTTCTTGGTGAATGACTTACTCAAATTGATGCTGATATTCATGTCACGCATAGGTTCGAGCTGTGCCGTCAACATGAATTTCTGATCAAAATTCTGCTGGATGAGCGCATTAAACCCACTATCCCTCGTAAATAATCCGTTGGCCGCTTTTCGGTTAAGCCAGCCGGTATCGGGCTGGTATCCCATGATAAAATCAAAACCCGGTGACATACTCCGGAAATTTTGTCCCACAAACTGTGTACTGTCGGTATATCCCGGCAATCGGGTTGCGGCATTTTCGGTAGCCGAAATACTAACCTGCTTGATACTGGTCAGCAACTTGCCAAACACGCGCGGAATTTTACCGATATACGGCATGGCTCCGCGATCAACAATCCGGCGTTTTTTCAATACTTTTTTTCCGGATTTGGTCATCACTGAATCTTTCACAATCGTTACACGGTTTTTCCAACGTTGTTTATCATCCTTGTTGATCGGTTGATCAAGCTGACGGAGCCATTTCGACTTTTGATATAAGCGGGTAAAATCGAGTTGGATGGTCGCTTCTTTCTGAACACCATTCTCCAGGAAGTTGCCCAAATTGACCGCCAAACGGGAAGCCCCTATCCATTTATATGTGGCCTGATATCGGACATTCATTGTGGTCCAATCCAGCAAGGGCAATTTGGTAGTTGGTAGGGTGTAAGACAGGTTGGCTGTTTGACTAAACACTGTATTTCGTCCGCCGCGTAACAGGTTTTTCCAGATACTATCACGTTTTTCGCGGCTATCAATCCGACCGTTCGGTTCATCAATACGCGAGTTGTTGGTAGCGGTGTAATCCATATTGATGGATCGTGTGAGATTCCATCGCATGATGTAGTCCCGCTGCATCGTAAAGAATTTATCATAGGTTTCGGGCACTTCATATTTATCGGCACCTACACTACGAGGACGAATCGCACCGAACTGCCGGGTAAAATCGGCGCGGAAACTGAGCTGCGATGGCAAGGGACTAAAATTGAAATCACGGATGAAATCAACCCATTTCGTTTTTACTTTCCGCAACAATCCTTTAAAAGGTTCCACATACTTGGGTTGGGACGAATAATTATACCCGATTGCGCCGCGGTGTCGAGTCACTTCGTTCAGTTCGATCAGCGGATTGTGGCTCTCTGTTTTGATAAACGAATAGCTCAGATCCACATTAGCGATATCGTACATTCGAACTGGCTTTCCATTGGTTTTATTTTTACGAACGTTCGTAAAATTGAGGGTTTTGATGGAGTTAAAGTCGATGGCATTGTTTCGGATAGAATCGCGCTGTGAACGTGGAGACGCGTTCAGTTTGTCTTTGAGTTCAATGTCCAGATCGTATGGATCATATTGCGGAGTGCTGGTTGTTTGCGTGTAACTCGCATACATGGGAATCGACAGGCCAAAGTTTTTAGGGAGCAGTTTACCCAACTCCAGGTTTGTAGCCACGTCGAGTTGTAAAAAATCATCGCGGTAACGTTCCACCACCCGCTGTTCCAATGTGCCAAAGCCTCTCGAGTGGGCATTCGCAGACAACGACAAGGTTCCCAAATCGGCCAACGTAAGGTCTACCCGACCCAGTGCGGCCCAACCTCCCTGTTCATTGATCGACGAAAGGCGCAATTCATTCAACCATACCTGCCCACAGGCGCTGTTGGAATTGGTATTTTCTACACCGAGCAAAATACCTCTGATTTCACCCAGGTTTGGATTTCCAATAACTGAATAGGTATGGCCATTGGGTTGTAGCTGTCGAAAGATTTGTCCGAGGGTAACCGTAGAAAGATTTCGCTGTTGTTTAATCTTGGTTAGTGTTTCGAGATCCACGTCCAGCGAATTGGATGGATTCCAAAGCGAGTCATTGTACGTTTCAGAATCCGGATTGATACCGGCATTGAGCGGCGTTAGGGTGAGCGGTATGCGTATTTCGTAATAGTTGCTGACAAAATCGGTACCCATTCGGATAACCGCCGTCAGGTCTTTGTCGCGGATGGTATTCGCCGGATTTTGTGCTTGTTCCGCATGGATGTACATGGAAAGTTTACGAAATTGACGGATGTCCCGGTTGGCAAAGGTTTGAAAAACACCCTTGGCATCGCCTTTGCTTAAGTTACAGAACGAGAGGCTCATGGCCTGTTCGTTCTGCAGCAGATTTACTCCGTTATTACTCAATGTTTGTACCCGCTGGATGTCTTTCGGCGTTCGGTATGGGAGTGGCGTCCGTTTGTCGTTTTCTTCAATATTCACCGCTTCCACATTAAACGGTGTGCTGGTTGGTGCGGCATACAATCCGGTAGAATCAATTTTATATTGGAACTTCCTCCAAACGTTACGCGTCAGTTGAAGTTGTCCAAAACGAAGCACCACACTGTCTTCGAAACCAGTGAGGAACATACGCATGAAGCGGATGGATTTGAAATCCGGAATGTTGCCCACTTTGCGCTGATAATTTCCGATCGGAATACGGAACTGGTACCAGGTTTCGTTACGGGTCGTTCCGTTAACCAAACTGATCGGCACCACTTTTTTGTCTACGATGAAGTTATTGCCAATTATCATTTCCGGACTGGCACTTGGCTTGATGTCAACGATATACTGGAAATACTCTTCGGTTTCATTGAGGGTATTGTCGCGGTTGAGATCTTCTCCGTCGGGATACAAGGTCGCGGCTGCCGAAAACTGCGAAGCGCCGGCAATGGGCGAGTTTCCGTCGGGGCCGTTATTATTTTTATAGCGGGCAAGGATACCCGTATTGGCACTGAAACGGCCGTCGCGGTAATTGACATAGTTATCACCGGATGGATCGGCTGCTGCGCGCTGATAAATAGTCGAATTGGTTCCGAAGTTGTTTCCAAGAGCATTGAGGAAAGCGGCACGGGCATTAACTTCTGCCGTATCCGTCAAACCGTCGAAACCGATATCCTGATACACCCGGTCTTCCGGTATATTGCTGAATGCATTCGTAACCTGAATTGGGTTACGGGGCACCCGTCCCCAAATGGTATTATCCACCGGTGCTGGGGCATTGGGTGTGTTCAACCCGTTTTCGTAAAACCGCCGTCCGTCTTTCAATACATCTTCTGAAATATTTCCCAGATTGAAATAAAGTTTACCACCATTGGCGTTGGCATATTGTGGTAAAATGTATGGATCCTGCACCCAAAATTCGATAAATTCAATATTGCTTGTTTCA
>JBJTXG010000124.1:0-3398 GCA_046082125.1 Ferruginibacter sp.
TTTCAATTAGTTATAATATATGGCGACGTGCGATTAAAAAAAAGAAGGGAGCCGATTTCTTTTTTTGGATATTTGCATAATTCCACAATCATGCAGCTGCTGCTTCAACAGGTCCTGATTCAGGACAACCGCTCTTCGCACCACGGAAAAAAACTGGACCTTTTTATTGAGAACGGCATCATCCATTCCATCGGCGAAAACTTGTCTTTTCCGGATCATGTCAACCGTATTTCAGGCCATAACCTTTACGTATCACTAGGTTGGATGGATAGTCTCGCTCATTTTTGTGATCCCGGTGAGGAACATCGGGAGACGCTCCATTCCGGTGCCCTCGCCGCAGCCGCCGGAGGTTTCACTGATGTACTGATTGTACCGAACACTAAACCCAGCATCGACAACGGTGCGTCGATTCGTTCGATCTATCAACGTTCCGTTTCATTGCCCATCAACATCCACTGCATGGGTGCCATCAGTGCCGGCTGTGAAGGACATCAACTGGCTGAGATGTATGAACTCCATCAGGAAGGCGCCCTGGCTTTTTCCGACGGACTGCATCCAGTACAAGACAGCAGTCTTTTGCTCAAAGCCATGCAATACGTGTTGCCCACCGGCAAACCCATCATTCAGCTTCCGGATGATCGCCGCATTGCTCCCAAAGGACATATGCATGAAGGCATCGTCAGCACACAACTCGGAATTCCGGCCCGCCCATCGCTTCAGGAGGAACTAATGGTTCATCGCGACATTGAATTACTCCGCTACACCGGATCCAACCTTCACCTAACGGGAATATCTACCCGAAAATCGGTGGATCTGATTCGTGCGGCAAAAAAACAGGGGTTACCGCTAACCGCTTCATGTACCCCCTGGCATCTCTTGTTTTGCGATAGCCATCTGGAATCCTACGAAACCAATCTCAAACTTCATACGCCCCTTCGAACAGCCGACGACCGGAATGCCCTGATAGAGGGATTACTCGACGGAACCATTGATACCGTTGCCTCTCATCACATGCCTCAACACCTCGATACCAAACGCTGCTCATTCGAGGAAGCCTCCTTCGGCGCTGAAAGTCTTGAGACAGTTTTTCCAATTCTGCTGGAAACAGTCAAGGACCTCGACACGATCATTTCAATCCTTTCAATGAATCCACGATCCATTTTCGGATTACCACTACCAACGATCGAGGTTGGAAACAAAGCCATACTAACCGTTTTTGACACAACATCGACCTTCCTGTTTGACAAATCCCTTATTCGCTCAGGTTCTGTAAACAACCCAGTCCTTGGTCAATCGTTGCGTGGACGAGTACATGCCATTGTCAACGGAATCAAATCCCAAATCAACCAATGAAATCCCTTCACCTCTTCTCACCTACCTGGAAAGGGGTTTTGATCGCCGCCTGCATGATAACCTGGCTGCTGATTGCATTCTATGCCCTTCGTTTACCCATGGGTGGCACGTCTTTATATGTTTCGTTTGGCCTGTATACGGTTGGTATGGTGTGGTCGTTGCTTGCTTGTAAAAAGCAACAACCTAAAGCAACGTTTCGCACCTACTTTCAGGAAGGGTTCAAAACATTTATCGTAGTTACTTTTTTCGCGGTTGCGTATATTTATTTTTTTTACAAATTCAATCCAGCGCTCATTGAACAATTCATACAAGCGAATGAGGCGGCCGCTCGACAAAATCCGGAACTTACTTCCTTCGAGATTAAAACGAACTCTGAGCAAATCCGAAAAATGTATGTACCCGGCTCGATGTTTACCTATCTGATTATTCACCTCTTGCTGGGTGTGTTGGTCTCCTCCGTAACGGCTGCGTTCATACAAAAGAAATAAAGTATCTTTATTCATTCAAAATTCCCATCGGACATGCAACTCTCTCTGGTGATCCCTTTATATAATGAATCTGAATCACTGCCGGAACTTTGCGCTTGGATTGACCGTATAATACAACAAGACCCCATAGAGTATGAAATCATCTTAGTGGATGACGGCAGTAACGACAATTCCTGGGCAGTCATTGAATCCTTGCATCAGCAAAACAGCCGTATAAAAGGCATTCGATTTCGTCGTAACTATGGCAAAAGTGCCGCCCTGAACGAAGGCTTCAAAGCGGCACAAGGTAATGTGGTCATTACCATGGATGCCGATATGCAAGATAGTCCGGATGAAATTCCAGCCTTGTACCGTATGATTGAAGAAGACGGATTCGACCTGGTCAGTGGCTGGAAGAAAAAGCGTTACGATAACACCTTGACCAAAAATATTCCCAGCAAACTTTTTAATGCCGTTGCCCAACAAATGAGTGGGATCAAATTACACGATTTTAATTGTGGTTTAAAGGCGTATCGAAAAAATGTCATTAAATCCATTGAGGTATACGGTGAAATGCACCGCTATATTCCTGTATTGGCCAAATGGTCCGGATTTCGGAAGATCGGTGAAAAAGTAGTAGAGCACCGAGCACGAAAATATGGTGTGACCAAATTTGGCTGGGATCGGTTTGTGAATGGATTTCTGGATTTGATGACCATCTTTTTCATGGGTAAGTTCGGCAAGCGGCCCATGCATTTCTTCGGACTATGGGGCACCTTGTTCTTCCTTTTTGGCTTAGGCATTTTTACCTACCTGACCATATCCAAGTTCTTTTTTGATGTGACCGGCCTTACGCAACGACCTTTGTTTTTCTTTGCCATTTTAGCGATGATCATTGGCACCCAATTATTTCTGGCCGGCTTTTTGGGTGAACTGATTTCCCGCAATGCGCCGGAGCGTAACTTTTATCTGATTCAGGAAAAAAAGGGCCTCTGATACCATGTCCTCGCCTCGATCTCAACACATCGTCATTATCGGTCCTGCCCATCCGCTCCGCGGTGGACTGGCTACCTACAATGAACGGTTGGCAACCGCCTTTCAAGCCGAAGGTCATCGGGTAGAACTTTTTAGCTTCTCGCTTCAATATCCTGGTTTTTTGTTCCCCGGTAAAACGCAATACAGTACAGAGCCGGCACCTACGCACCTGCCAATCCATTCGGTTATCAACTCCATTTCACCAATCAACTGGATGCTCACGGGAAACCGTATCCGAAAAATGAAACCCGATCTGGTAATTGTTCGCTTTTGGCTGCCATTCATGGGTCCTTGCCTTGGCACGATTCTCCGACAGATCCAAAAAAATAAACATACCCACATCGTCTGTATCGCCGATAATATCATCCCGCATGAAAAACGATTCGGCGATCAAGCATTTACCCGCTATTTCATCAAGCCGGTCGACCGATTCATCACCATGAGTGAAAAAGTATTAACCGATTTACAGAAGATCGCTCCGCATAAACCGGCCCAGCTTGTACCTCACCCGCTGTATGATAATTTCGGAGAACCAATCGGGCA
>JBJTXG010000125.1:0-6877 GCA_046082125.1 Ferruginibacter sp.
TAAACGAAAACCCTTAGAATAAAATAATTTTTTCCTTAAAAAAAACACAAAACAGGTCATGCATACAGCTCAAGAATAAAGACGCGGACCAATAGCGCGTTTGCTTTTGTATGCAATGTGATGCATTAATCACTCCTTTGGTATCCATGCAGAATCTTGATCATTGTCAAAACAAAAACAAAAAACGGCAGATACTTCCTCTATTTTTGCAGTCATTATTTTATGTACACTATTTTAAAACGCACTACCGATTTGTTTTTGTCGCTGACGGCTATCGTTATTTTATTGCCGCTATTCGTTCCCATCATACTGATACTATTATGTACCGGCGAGCGCGAGGTATTTTACCGGCAACGCCGCATTGGCCAAAACGGGAAGCCGTTTATGATTTTGAAATTCGCCACCATGTTGAAAAACAGCGCGCAGATGGGCACGAAAGAAATCACCCTTCGGAATGATCCGCGGGTAACACCGGTAGGTCGCTTTCTACGCAAAACAAAAATCAATGAACTGCCTCAGCTGTTCAATGTGGTTCGCGGAGAGATGAGCATGGTTGGCCCCCGACCTTTGATGGAAGTCAGCTATAATTTGTACACCCCCGAACAACAAACGCGCATATACGAAAGCAAACCCGGCATTACCGGAATTGGGTCTATCGTTTTCAGGGATGAAGAAAAACTCGTTTCAGCCGCGGATGATCCTCGAGTGGCTTACCAAAACATTTTTGCGTACAAGGCCGATCTGGAAATCTGGTACCGATATCGGGCCGGATGGGGGCTGGATTGTCTGATCATATTCGTTACGGCCTGGTCGGTTCTCGTGCCGGACACTCAACTTCCCCAGAAATTGTGGAAAGATTTACCCCCCAAAGACGTTTTTTAGTAAACAAAAAAGCGCTTTATGCGCCAATCAGCCTGATTTACAATAAAATAATACCACCGTCGATAACATATACACAATGAAATTATGTGTAATAGGTCCACAATCAATTAACGGGCCTTTCTTTAGTAGACTGATCCTTTGTTCTATCCCCGAAAAGGGGTGTAAATCAACTAGCTGACGAAAAACAACGACTTGATTATTGGCTTTTTACAAAATTTGAGTATATTTTTGTAGCCCCAAATCCTTTGAATGCCGCCGAACGGTTTTTTCCGCTCCCTTTGTTAATCCTAATTTCCTGGTTTATAAACAATTAGACTCATTGTCGACTTAGGCAATGGCCGATCATTAACCAGAAACAGTTGTGAGTAATACGACGACCTTTTCGTTCAAATCGACCGTTCAACGCCAGGTATTCACCTCGCGACTTTTGGCAGCACCCTGCCTTTTAATCCCTTTATTTTTATTGGCATCATTGAATAATACCCAAGCTCAGGTATCCATCAATACGGCCGGTGTTGCTTATACGGAGAATTTCAATAGCACTGCGACAACCATGCAGGTTGCAACAGCTACAGCCGGGCTTCCTACCGGATTTAAAATCGGAACCGATTGGGCTATCGGCACAATCATAACAACGCAGGCCGCAGGCACAACCGGGGCTGTATTTACAACGGGTGGCGCCTACAACTACGCTAATGGAGACAATGCCAGCTCAACCGAACGCGCGCTTGGATTTTTAACCAGTAGTGGATACACTGCTCCCAGATCCATTATTTTCGCTTTTACCAACAACACCGGGTCAACGATCAGTTCGATCACCGTTTCCTGGAACTACGAGAAATACCGTTCGGGATCAAGGGCCATTAACTGGACGTTTTTTCACGGAAGCACCTCCACGGTAGCAACAGCCAACACGCTTGGCGACGCAAGTTATGTAGCTGATGCAAACAATACCACATTATCTAATCCTCCGACATCCGGAGCTAAAAATTTTACCATTGATGGCCTATCAATAGCCAATGGAACAACCTATTATTTACGTTGGACATACACTGGTGTTGGTGGTAGCACGAACGCACAAGGTTTAGCCATTGATGATTTTTCTATTACCCTAAATGTCGCCGGAACCCCATCGGTTGCGATCGGCTCCAGCGGTCCGGCTGCCGGGAACATCGTGCAAGGCAGTGTCCATAACGTTTTATACACCGATACGCTTACCGTATCAACAACGGCTACTACATTAAACGCCCGCTCCGTTACTCTTTCAGGTACAGCTGCCGGCGGCACCGACATTTCAAATCTTAAACTCTGGTATCAATCGGGTACGGTGTTGAATACAACCACCGCCACTTTGTTGGGCACGATCGCTTCTCCGGTAATTGGCGTGAATAATTTTTCCGGCTTATCACAGTCTGTTCCGGTTGGCAAATCACATTTGTTTATCACGGCTGATGTGCCATGCTCTGCTTTCACAACGCGCACCTGTTCGGTGAATGCGCCTGTTGCTTCCAGTTTTACATTTGCCGGATCAGTAATACCCAATCCGGTAAATACAGTTGCCGGCAACACACAAACCATCACAACGGCCGGCAATCCTTCTGATGTGACCAACGCCAATGCGGCATCGGGAAATACCCAACTCAATTTAACGTGGACAATCCCTGCGGGCTGTTTTGATGAAATCATGGTCGTTGCGACCAATGCGGCATCGGTATCTGGTGTACCAACAGGTAACGGTAGCGCCTACACGGCCAATACAACCTACGGTTCAGGTACGCTGCTTGGAAATGCGTTCGTGATTTATAAAGGAACGGCTACTAACGTAGTGCTGTCGGGATTAACTAACAATACAACGTATCAGATTCGGATTTTTGTTCGTAAGGGTTCGGTATGGTCTGCCGGTGCAGATTGTTCGGGTACGCCATCGGCACCCGGAGCAACAGGTGATTATCGAAGCAGGATAACCGGCGTGTGGAGTGCTGTTTCCAGCTGGGAAAAGTTTACGGGCGGTTTCTGGCAACCCTCTACTGAGGCGCCCGATCTGGTAACAGCCAATGTAACCATTCAAAACGGACATACCATATCGCTTGATGTCTCTACCCGTCGTGTCAATACCCTCACAGTAAACAGTGGCGGAAAACTGTTTTGTGGTACCACATACGACCCTACCGGACTTAGTAATAACTATCTGAATGTTCATGGAAATATCATTTGCAATGGGGTTATTGGGAATGGCTTACTTGCTGATAATATCTGTTTTAATGTTGAGGGTTTAAACGATACCATTCGTGGTTCCGGTGATTTTTCTTGCAATCGTATTCGAAAAAACACATCAACCAACAACAGCACCACCTTGGTGATGGACATGAATGTGAAATCCCACACAACCGCTACATTCTTGTATAACAATCACACAGCGGTGGCATCCGCATTCAATTTCATATTGGCTGCCGGTCGCACGTTAGACTTGACGGCGGGTGGAAATATATCTATCGACGGTACCAATGGTATTGCGATTGGAAATGATAGCTATGGCACATACACTATTCGTGGGACACTATTGGTTGATTCGTTATATCTCACTACAAATAATAACGCGTTCGCTTGTTGGCTGGTGATTGATGCAGGAGGAATTGTGAATGCCAATCAGATCGTGTCCTCCTCCAGTGGATTGGCCTCTCACAACCTCAATATGAAAAACGGAAGCTTGCTGCGCATATTGAATACCGCAAGTTGTGTAGCGCCTTTCAGCAATACGGGCAACAATTTCGTGCTGGAAGCCGGTTCCACCATTGAGTATGCCGGCGCGACGGCTCAAAATGTGGAAGGAGGGATACCGTATGCCAATCTTACCGTTTCGGGCGGGAATACCAAAACGCTGAATGTCAATACTACTGTGTCCGGTACGTTTACCTTATCATCCGGCACAACCTATAGTCAGAACGCGCTCACAACCTCAATAGGAAATGGGGGCGTATTGCTTGCCAACGGAGGATTGTTGGATGCCGCACTCGCAGCCGGTACCATTAGTTTTGCGGGGAATGGAACCATCAAAGGCACTACAGCTGTTTCGTTTAACGTGTTAACTGTTAATGCCGGTCTGGTAAAAGATTCGATCAATAACTGTAACGTACAAACGCTGAATCTGAATGGAACCGGGATACTGAGTATTGGTGCTATTTATCAACTCAACTTGCCGTTTAACGGAATCGTAAATGGTAATGGTGGAAATTTTTCAACCGGTGCCGATGGCGGCACATTGAATTTCACCGGTTCAGGATCTTTTACGGGAAACAGCGATCCGTACAATGTATTCATTTCCGGTGCGGTGGATTTCGGCGTTGGAAACACCACCATACAGAACGGCGGACGGTTACGTATCAATGCCGGCGGCTCCGTCAATACCAATGCGCCGTTTTATGCAACCGGCAGCACACTGGAGTACAACTGGGGTTTATCCGGTGCCAATGCCGGACTGGAGTGGGCTACTAATGCGAGCACAGGCAGAGGTGTTCCGCATCATGTGCAAATTGGTACAGCGGATGTCAATACCACGCGTGTTTCATTTGGTTCTTCCAATCAATTTCGACAAGCCAATGGTGATTTGAATATCGGTCCTGCCACCGGAGGAACCGGTTATCGGTTGAGTTTGAGTTCGGTGTTAGGGGGTGATATCCGTGTGGGTGGACATTGGACCAGGGCGGCATCAGGAACATTTACGCCCAATGGCCGTTCTGTAACTTTCAATGGTAGTTCCGTAGAACAAAACATTACTGTTCTTGGAGGAGGCACTGAAGTATTCACATATCTCATTGTTAATAAAACAGGAACTCAAAATCTTCGACTTTCCTCCTCACCAGCTACGGATCTTTCCGTTACGGGTGCGTCAGGTGGGAACACCTTGCAGCTGCTCAACGGAAATGTTGATTTAAACGGAAGAACTATCAACTATCAAATTATTTTCAATGGTTTTGTGAATAATATCGCTATCGATGGTCCTGTTGGAAACACAACCAGAAGGGTAAACAGCTCGATACCAGGCGGTACCTTGGCTTTGTTCAATAATGATCCCGGAACGGCCCGCGTCACATCGATTGTCAGACTCAGTGCCAATGCCAGTCTACTCTCCTTCAGTGCCGGCACCGTTGTGGCGGTAGGTGGAATTGCCCAAAACAGCGGCATTAATTTTGGGCCTTCCTATTCTTTTATTCTAGGCAGTTTGCAAATCAATACGTGGGGTTATGTGGAAACGAATCCGCCTTTTTATGGTAACAATGCTACGCTGATTTACAATCCGGGCAGCGACTATAAACGATTTACGGAATGGAGTACCACAACCGGTGTAGGATATCCCTTCAACATCCTTGTTCAAAACAATACGAATCTTCGGGTAAACGACGATAACATACCGGTAAACAATGGCGGCAATGGAACCGCTGATCGGGCCTTGGCCGGAACACTCACCATTTCAGCCGGTTCATCGGTTGTTATGGGCGACTCAACAGAGAACAATAAATTAACCATCGGGGGCAACCTGGTTTTGAACGGCACCCTTACCATGCCATCGACTACGACGGCGATTGGTGCGGATGTGTATTTGGCCGGAAACTGGAACCGAAGTGCAACCGGCGTCTTCAATCATAATGAAAGAGCGGTGTTTTTCAATGGCAACATCAATTCTACTATTACCGCCTCCGGAGGGCAATACTTTCCGTATTTGTATCTAGTCAAATCAACCGCTACACAAACCCTCTCACTGTTGGATGATATTCGTATTGGAAAGATATTCACCATCACCACCGGAAAATTGGATCTGGCCGCAAAAGATGCCACCCTTTTATCGGATGCCGGCGCAACGGCTCAATTTGGAAAAGTAGGGTTGAATGCCGATGTGTTATACAGTGGAACGGGTCGATTTGTGGTTGAGCGATACATACCTACCGGAACAGGAGCCGGTCAGCATGGAAAATCCTGGCAGTTTTTGGCCGTGCCAACCAATGGCGGACAAACCATCAAACAAGCTTGGCAAGAAGGGGCCGTTACCGCCAATGGCAATCCTAACCCAGGTTATGGCACACAGGTTACGGGAAATGTGGGAGGTAGTTCGGCGGGTGCAACTGCACTGGGTTTTGATGTGTTTACGCCAGCGGGGCCATCTGTAAAATTTTATAACAATGGTATCTGGACTGGTATACCCAACACCAACACAACTCCGGCTTATCGGAAAGAGGGCTACATGGTATTCGTTCGTGGCGATCGAAGCGTAATCCAGTTTAATCAGGCGGCTACATCAACGGTATTGCGTACACGCGGAAAATTATTTGTTCCGGTTTCGAATCCGGCACCGACGATTACAATCCCGGCCGGCAGTTTCCAGTCTGTGGGAAACCCCTATGCCTCGGCGATTGAATTTACGGCACTCGATGGCCCAGGTGTTCCGGATGTTGATCCTGTATTTTACGTGTGGGATCCATTACTGAATGGTACCAACGGATTAGGCGGTTATCAAATGATTAGTGCTAATAACGGCGACTTCTACCCGACGCCAGGCGGCACCATCAATTATCCCACAGGTATAAGATGTACCAAAATTCAGTCAGGTCAGGCCTTTCTGATGCGGGCTACCGGTGCCGGTGGCGATGTTAATTTCAATGAAGATTGCAAAGTAGCCGGTAGTCAAAATACATTTCGGATACCGACGAACACCCGAAATCGGTCTTACCTCCGGATGTATTTGCACCAACAAAACAACAATGACAATCCCTTGATGGATGGTGCTGTACTGACTTTTGATCCGACATTTTCTATGGCGGTTGATTATCAGGATGCACAAAAATGGATGAATGCCGGTGAAAATATGGGCCTATTGAACAGTGGTAAGATATTGAGTTTGGATGCCCGGGGTCCGGTATTGCGCACAGATACCATTCAAATTCACCTAACCAACTTGCGTAGACCAGCATATCGGTTGCGATTAGCTGCCGAAAATATTGAC
>JBJTXG010000126.1:0-16679 GCA_046082125.1 Ferruginibacter sp.
CCGTGGATGTCCAGACACAAAAACCTGTACTTAATTTTCCCAAAGCGACTTATTATGTGGGTGCCGCTGAATATGCTTTTGCCTTTTCCTCAAAGGGACTTTCCTACGAGTCAGACTTGCTATCCATTTTAGGATATTCGAATCAGGTTGTTTTTTTAGAAACAGCTGGTATGATCGATGGTTATATTCAGTATGAAACTTCGGGCGGTCATGCACCTCATCATTTGGTTTTCTGGTTACACGATCAGGGACAAACGGTCTTTTACGGGGGCGATGAGGCGCCTCAGTTGCGTCAGATGAAAAGCCGGTTTGTTGCTAAATATGATTTCGATGGTAAAAAAGCGATGGAGCTCCGACGTGCCTGGTGGGAACTGGGAAATCGAGAAGGGTGGACTTTTTTATTTTATCACGATATTCAAACGCCCACTGTTACTTGCCCTGTATAAAAAAGAAGGCCTGCCCTGAAAAGAGCTGGCCGTTGCTAACCTATGAAAAACACCTACTACAAATGTAGGTCTTTTGGATTATTGTATTTGTTATCACATTTTATGGATGCGGTGGTGCCGGGTCGTTTGTGCCGGGCATATCAGGATGGGGTCCGCCCCGTTTACCGGGACGTCGGTTCATCATACGGTCACGTAACCGACCAATCATTTCCTGGCGGAATTCACGGTCTTTTTCAAAGAACAAATTCGTGCGGTCGGCACCTAGTATTTTGATAAATTTATCGTTGTATTTTTTCTTGATGGTCAGTGCTCCTTCTTCCATCTGCAAGGCGTTTGAACGATTTTTGTGATTGTCCTGCATCTCTGTGTCAAACTGCATATGAACAGGCCAGAACTTCTGAGCCTCATCTTCCGTTAATTTCAATTGCTGTGTTATGAATGCCACATATAATGCTTTTATCTTTTGCTGACCACCTCCTCCGGGATGGTTTCTGCCACCGGGGGGTTGTGCGTTCGCGCCGACAAACATAAAAAAGGAGACAACGAAAAAAAGAAATCGTGATAACATGGTATGGTACTTTAATTGATTTTGATTTGCAGGTCTTTGTATACAGCTTCAAGGGTTTGGTCATCCAGAAAAGCCCGTTCGGCATCATCTGTGAGGTTGTCTTCCGGATAAGCGGCTAGCAGAGCAGTGTTTACATCATGACCATGTTCTCCCAAAAAGGCGATAATGTCTTTATCTTCCAGTTCATTGACTGTTGACTCAAATGTGTTTTTATTTAGGATCTGTTGGGCCTCATGCAGCACAGTGGCGAGTTGCGGATCAATGAATGGTTTAGCAAGCTGGCTGCGCTGTTGGAACAAACTGATACACAAAAATACCAACCCAACCACCGCTGCGGCCACTGAAACTGCGCGAAACCAGATAACCCGGCTACGGGTTGGCATTCGTACCGTTTTAATGCGGTCAAGCGTCGAAACGGGTAATTTATCAAAATACGCGACGTCGACCTGATAGGGTGTTGTTAAACCGTCGGGGATTAAAGAGCTTGTTTCCGAGTGAGCGATACGCACCAATACCTGATCGGCCAAGGAATCGAAATAAGCGTTCGGTAAGGCGGGTTTGTGATGGGTTGCCGTTAACCTGACCTGAACCCGTGTTGATAATGAGGAAAAATATCCTTCCGGAACACTATATAGCGGAGCTTGTTTATCCAAATCGGCCAGCAGGGGACTGATAGCTGCTAACTCTTGTTCTATGGACTGGCGTTCGTTCATGACGGGGCTATTGACCGCGAACGGTAAAGGATGTTTAATGATTTAAAATAAAATCTTCTATTTTTTTGGCTGCATGATGGTAACTGGCCTTAAGGGCGCCTTCACTGGTTTCCAAAATACGGCTCATCTCCTGATACGGCATTTCATCGTAGTACCGGAGGGTAAATACCAGTCGCTGTTTTTCCGGTAAACCCTGAATAGCCAGCTGCAGTTTCCATTCGAGCTTTTTTCCATCGAAATCCCGGTCGGCTTTGATTTGCTCGGAAAGGCCCTCGTGCTCACTGAGAGACACGGCGGCTCTTTTTTTACGTTGTTCGAGGAATGTGAGACATTCATTGGTGGCAATCCGGTAGAGCCAGGTATACAGCTGACTGTCTTCCCGGAACTGATCTAATCCCCTCCAAACCTTCACAAAAATATTTTGAATCAAATCGTTGGCATCTTCATGGTTGACCACCATGCGTCGAACGTGCCAGTACAGTCGCTCCTGATATTTAAGCATAATCTGACGAAACGGTTTTTCTTTATCCGTTCCGTTTTTAAAATCAAAGACCAGTGCTTTATCGTCTGGGAGGGTGTTCATATAGGTTTGTTGGGGTTGAGACCAAGCAAAACCTCCGATGTTTAGTTGCGGCCATCTTTTTTTCGGGCTAGGACTTTTTCGGCAGCGGCAACAATGTTCGGAACGTCTAATCCGTATTTCACTAGCAATTCGGCTGGGGTTCCGCTTTCACCGAAACAGTCGTTCGTGCCAATCATTTCAATGGGAATCGGGTGGTTACGGGCACAAAGCTGGGCAATGCTGTCCCCCAATCCGCCCAACACATTGTGTTCCTCAGCGGTTACGGCGCAACCGGTTTTTTGGACAGATTTCAATAGGGTCGCTTCGTCCAGCGGTTTAATTGTGTGCACGTTGATGATGTCGGCATGGATGCCTTTTTGTTCTAAGATCCGACCGGCTTCGACGGCGTTCCATACCATATGTCCGCAGGCAAACAGGGTAACGTGTGAACCGGTGTTCAGGACCTGTGCCTTGCCGATTTCAAAATCTTCTTCCCGCGTAAAAATTGGCCATGAGGGACGTCCGAATCGGAGATAGACCGGTCCAACCATACGGGCAATGGCTTTTGTAGCGGCTTTTGTTTGGTTATAATCAGCCGGTACAATCACTGTCATGCCAGGGAGCATTTTCATCAAACCGATATCTTCCAGAATTTGATGGGTGGCACCGTCTTCCCCAAGGGTCAGACCAGCATGAGAAGCGCAAATCTTCACGTTTTTACCACTGTAAGCAATGCTTTGCCGGATCTGATCGTAAACCCGTCCGGTAGCAAAATTGGCAAATGTGGTGGCAAATGGAATTTTACCGCCGATGGTGAGTCCAGCCGCAACACCCATCATATTGGCTTCGGCAATACCGCACTGAATGAACCGGTCCGGGAACGCTTTCATGAATCCATTGAGTTTCAATGATCCCGCCAGATCGGCGGTCAGTGCCACGATGTTTGGATTTTCACGGGCAGCTTCGAGGATGCCGTCGCCAAAACCACTGCGGGTATCTTTTTTTCCGGTCGATTGTATCTGCGCAAGCATAAATACTATTTTAATGTTGTTGATTGATTTTTTGTTCCCAGGCCCAGGCTGTTCGCATCATATCCTCGAGACTGTAGGCCGGATTCCACCCCAACAGGGTACGTGCTTTTTCGTTGTTGGCATAAATGGCCGACACGTCGCCGGGTCTTCGATCGGTGATATCATAATGCAGGGATAAGCCGGATACTTGCTCGAACATGGCAATCGTTTCTAAAACCGTGTATCCGTTACCGGTACCTACGTTGATGATTTCCATTTCGGTTAAATGTTCCTTTTTTTCAAGATATTGCAGCGCCAGCGTGTGTGCATGAGCTATATCACAAACGTGGATATAATCACGGACACAGCTGCCGTCCCGGGTATCATAATCGTTTCCGAAAACCTGCATCTTGGATAATTTACCGATGGCTGTTTGTGTAATTGCCGGAACCAGATTGGCTGGTCTTCCAATAGGCATTTCACCAATTTTATTGGACGGGTGGGCGCCAACCGGATTGAAATATCGAAGGGAGATGGCCCTCCATGTGCTTGACGGTAATGTATGCTCGATAATTTGTTCACCCATTTGTTTGGTCAATCCATAGGGTGAGGCGGCCGGTTTCCAAGGTGTTGCCTCTGTTACCGGAGATTGATCCGGTTCGCCGTACACCGTGCAAGAGGAGGAGAATACGAAATCACGGATGCTAAACGCACTAGCGCATCGAAGAATATTAATCAACGAATTCAGGTTGTTGTCAAAATACAGTAATGGATTTTCCACTGATTCACCAACAGCTTTGTATGCAGCGAAATGTATAATGCCGGTTATGTCGGGGTTCTCCTGAAAAATGGCGTGGGTGTCATCGAATACGGACAGGTCGACCGAATAATTTTTTATTTCCTTTCCGATGATGGATGCCACTCCTTGCAAGATGCTTACATCACTTCGGCTGTTGTTATCTGCGGAAATGACGTCAAAGCCGTGTTCAATCAAATCAACGATTGTATGCGAACCGATGTACCCACAACCGCCCGTGACCAGAATTTTTTTCATGTGTTTTGGAAACCCATCCATGCGAGCCCAAGATCCGTAGGAGAGTGGTACAAAGAAACAAAAAAACGATGATTCAATTCGTGTGTAGGAAAGATCAACCGAATTCTTGGTTTAATAATTCGGGAAAATCAGGTGCAGTACCCAATAAGCAAGAGCCGCCAGTATAGCACTGATCGGAATCGTCAAAATCCAGGCCCAAAGCAGGTTAATCGTTACGCCCCAACGAACTGCCGAAAGACGTTTGGTGGCGCCTACCCCAATGATTGAGCCGGTAATCGTATGGGTTGTGCTTACCGGGATACCCATTTGTTCCGTCAGAAACAGCGTGGAGGCTCCGGCCGTTTCCGCACACACACCTTCTAATGGAGAAACTTTTGTGATACGCGTGCCCATTGTTTTCACAATCTTCCAGCCACCGCTCAGGGTTCCGAGTCCGATAGCGATGTAACAGGCCAGCGGTACCCAGGTAAAATCTTTCAGGGCTGTTGAGATATCGGCGCTGCTTCCGTTGGCCACCAGAGCGGCCGCGATGATACCCATCACTTTTTGAGCGTCATTGCCGCCATGTCCGATACTGAATGCTGCCGACGATAACAACTGCAGTTTCTTGAACATGTTGCCTGTTTTGGCTGCACTGGGTTCTCGTCGGCTTTCATTTACAATAAAGGCAATGATGAAAAAAAGCAAGATGCCAATCAATGACCAGCGGATACTGGTATTGTCGGCCTTTTTCATTTCCTTAACCAGATCTGCACGCACATCTACGTTGATCTTATCCCGGAACGCGTTTATTTGATCTTGTCGGATGGGGTAACCGGCTTTTTGGAGGTAGACCATCATGGTGTCGGTCATGGCATCAAAACCATAATCAAAACGCTTTTTGGCAATCGGTTTGGCCGCATCATATCCTTTTTGGGCGATGGTGTATGCCACCAAGGTGTTGCTGTCACGGTCTTTGAGAACCTTTTTCTTTTCCAGCTCGAGATATAAGGCCAGTTTATCACCGATTTTGGATATTTCGATATCATGCAGGTCTATCTGTTTGATGATGGAATCGGCCACTGCATTCGCCCCTGCACGTTCGTATAGTCCAGTAAAAGCGGATATCTCCTTAACCAGGGCTTTTGATTTCTCTAATTTTTTTTGTTGGTCTTCCCGTTTTTCAATGAGTGTATTGATCTTGTCGGTGCTGTTATTTTTACTTTGAGCTGCCTCCAGTTCGATCGTCAGTTTTTCAATTTCGTGATCGTATTTATCGACCTTGAAGTATTTGGAAAAGTTTTCATTGATTTTATTGGTTTGAAAATCCTGAAACTTAAACCAAATAGCCAGGCAGCACAATAGTAGGATACCGGTTTTCACCCAAGTGTTTCTGGCGATGGTGACCAGCGTGAAGAAGATGGATATCAGCATCCCAATTAACGGAGCGAGGAAAATAAACAAAATTGTTTTTCCTATTTTGGAACTGTCGATGACGGTATGAAGGGCTGGAAAGTCGTTGCTATTCTCTGCCGCGATGATATAAGCATGAGCGATCGCTGCACCGGCAAATCCACCAATCAGGGTGTGGGAGGAGGAAGAGGGGATGCCCCACCACCAGGTCAGCAAGTTCCAGGCGATGGCCGAAACCAGACCCGCAAAAATGACCCCCAGCGTAATATGTTCTTTGAATACTGTTTTCCCGATGGTATTGGCAACTGCATGATCATTGAAAATCAGGAAGGCGATAAAGTTGAAAAATGCCGCCCAGAGTACTGCCTGAAAAGGAGTGAGTACCTTTGTAGACACAATGGTAGCAATGGAATTGGCCGCGTCGTGAAAACCGTTGATGTAGTCGAATACCAGAGCCAGAATAATGATGACAATCAGAAAAGTCATGAGTGCAATTCGGGTTTGATCAGGCGTATTTGATGATAATGGATTCGATCACGTTGGCAGAGTCTTCGCATTTGTCGGTTACGACTTCCATGATCTGATAGATCTCGCGTTTCTTGATGACTTCTTTTGCATCCGGTTCCGTAGCAAACAGGCGTTCGATGCTCAGGTCGAAAATATCATCGGCTTGGTTTTCGATGCTGTTGATGGCTACCAGTGCATCGGTAATCTGGCGCATGTTTTTCATATTCCGCAGCTCAGTGACCGCTTTCTGTATTTCAGCACATCCACTGACGATGAGATCGGCCATCTTTTGAATACCGATATCGTTTGGATCAACCCGATAAAAATTAATTTTTTTGGCACAACTGTACATGTAGTCTGCGATGTCATCCAGCGAAGTAGCCAAGTAGTGGATGTCTTCCCGGTCAAAGGGTGTGATGAAGTTTCGGCCCAGTTCGGTAAAGATCTGGTGGGTGAAATCATCGTTTACATGCTCGAGGTCTTCCACCTCTTTGATCAGCCGGCTGCGTTCTTCAAAATCGGGCTCGCTTACCACATCTTTCAACTTATGACTCATTTTGACCAGCGTACCCGACACGCTTTCAAAAAGCTGGTAAAAAACCCGGTCTTTGGGTAGAAAAATCTTCATGATGCTGTTCAATGACATACGAATAGGTGTTTAATAGGTGAAGATAGAAGCTAGGAAAGCAGTTTATGCCTTGTTTAATTTGTTAACAATTACTTAATATAGTCTATTAACGACAACGTCTAACGATGTTGGATAACGACCACTTTTTTCGAGTGCTCCGTCCAGCTTCTCAATTAATTTTTCGTCATTATTTATACTAAAATCGTTGATTTTGAAGTTATTAGGGTGATTTAATCCACCCCCACATGAAATATTTCCTGATCATTCCTTTGATCTGGGCCTCTGCATCCTATGCCCAATGCGTTGATTATCAAGGTAAAAAAACAGTTTGTCCAACCGAGCAAGACAGCCTGGACCTCTATCAGAACGCCGAAACGGTTTCGTTTTTTTACGAAAACAATCCGGCGTATATGCGCACCCGCGTTACTTTTCTGAAAACTAATTTTGAGCGCAACGAGGTTTACCGGAAAATGGAAGTATCCCGAAAAATGTTCAGTAAGTTTCGAGAGAACCAATCTTCGCGGAACACATCCGAGTCTGCATACAAAGACATTTCATTTGAATCCTATTATAGACCTCATTCAACCTATACTTTTTTTCAACGGGAACTGGAAAACCAGATTATTAACAGCGCGTCAGCATTTCCTTTATATGATGTGCGCATCGCTCCGTTGATGGTGGTTGAATATGCATGCACCAATAGGCAGGATCCTCATTTTGGCGATCTGGTCAACGTGGTCTTGTATGCGCCGATAATGATTAAACCCGTCCACCTGTTGAATGATGAGGAAAAGAAAAGACGGTCGATGGTGTTAAGTCTTTTGAAAGAAACAGCTGAAAATCAGCAAAAGGCCTTGCTCGATCTATTGTTCTATAAGCCCAAAAAAGAACTGGGTGCAGATGATTTTGTGATTGCCGCGCGCGAGAAAGGGATTGCAGATGGTCTTCCGATTTATTACAAAACCAATTACGGTAGCGGGTCCATTATCGGATTTATGAAGGGTCGCATTTTTTATAAGCTACGTGCTGATGAATATCTCAACTATGCGGTTCCCATGTTTGCTCGCCAGTTGCTCGCGGACGAGACCGCCTTGTACAATTGGGTCAGGCAACAATATGGAACCTATTTCAGTAAATTGAATTAAGCATACCTCGGTCACTTTTTTTCTGAATATGTTTCCATAAGTGACGAGTCAATCCGTCTGTTAACCCAATCTTGGGGACGAGGATTTCGTCGGCGCCTGCCCATCGCATTACACTGGTATAAATTTGAAGTGCCGGAATTATAACATCGGCCCTGTCTTCCCGCATGTTGTACTGTTTCATGCGGTCTTCTATGCTAACGGAGATTAACTCTTTGTATAATGAACGTAAAAACTCCAGTTGCAAAGTTTTTCCATCCTTTTTTTTACTGATGCTGTAGGCTTTATTGATATTGCCACCGCTACCGATACAAATTGGTTCATGACAGCCTCGGGTTGCTCGTCGAATTTCCTGTTTCATGAAATCCCACTCAGCATCTGTTGTCTGTTTGGTAAGCATTCGGATGGTGCCGATGTTGAATGAGCGTTTGTAATGAAGCACGGCATTGCTGTACACAGATACCTCGGTGCTGCCGCCACCCACATCCAGGTAAATGTAATCATGGGCTTTGTTCAGTTCTTCGGCAATGTGATTTTCATAAATCAAATCGGCCTCCCTGTCACCGCTGATTACTTGCAATTGAATACCGGTTTGTTTGCGGATATAATCACATATCGCTTCTCCATTGCTTGCATCACGCATCGCGCTGGTGGCACACGCCATGTGATGTTCAACACCATGGGCACGCATTAGGTGTTCAAAGCCAATCATCGTATCCAGTAAAATCTGTTGTTTGGCTTCCGAAATGCTTCCTGTATTGAATACGTCAAAACCCAGTCGAAGCGGAACGCGTATCCAATTTATATTTTTAATATTTGGCTGAGCCATTTCATCCGATGTGACCTCTGTTATCATTAGCCGAACCGCATTCGATCCGACATCTATCGTGGCTAAACGCATTGGGTGTTGTTTATTACTAACAAAAATCATGAAATATCAGGAATCGTTCGAAGGCATGGCATGAATAATTGTAAAATCTAAACACGTAACATTCTCGTAACACTAAGGTAACGGATTCTTAACCGGATGATTGATGATTCAATAGGGTCGTCGACGCAATTTGCGCCCAATCTCAGGTTATGAAAAAAGGGTTATTAAATTTGGTTGGACTTTTCTATTGCATGTTTGCTGTCGCCCAAACCGGTAAGCTCGAAGGACGGGTTACCGATTCCCGATCCGGCAACAAACTCTCTTCGGTAACCGTAGAGGTTGTAGAAACCGGAAAACGCACCGCTTCCGATATCGACGGACATTATGTTCTTTCCCTGGATACAGCCCACACCTATTCAATTCGTTTTTCATCGGTAGGGTATGCACCTAAACTGATTGAAGAGGTGAAAACCAAAACAGGAAAACCAACCATCATTGATATTACGCTGGATAACGTTCCCAAAACGGAGCAAGCGGTTGAAGTGCGGAGTACGGCCCGAAAAGAAAGCGTGAACGCCATGCTGAATGTACAAAAAAATACAGCCGTGGTGGCTCAGGTCATCAGTGCCGAAGCTATTCGCCGAAGCCCGGATAAAAATACCGGTGAAGTATTAAAACGCGTACCCGGCACATCCGTTCAGGAGGGCAAATACCTCGTAGTACGCGGACTCAGCGATCGCTACAATCAAGCCATGCTCAATGGTATTCTGTTGAGTAGCACCGAGCCGGATCGAAAAACATTCAGCTTTGATATTTTCCCGGCGCCCATGATTGAAAATATCGTAATGAACAAAACGTTTATTCCGGAGCTGTCGGGTGAGTGGGCCGGCGGATTGGTGCAGGTGCAAACACGGGATGTGCCTGCTGCATCTTTCCTAAATATACAGGCGGGTGTAGGCTTCAATTCCAACACCATCGGCAATGCATTTTTACAGTCATCCGGTGGCAATCTAGACTGGCTCGGCGTTGAGAATGGTGCCCGCGAGTTGCCGGCCAACCTCCCTTTACGATACGCTTTCAGTCAGTTGAACAGCACCCAAAAAACCGCGTATGGCGCCAACTTTAAAAATACATGGAAACCCCTGGAAACCCAGGCACCGTTGAATCGCAGTTTTCAAATAAACGGAGGCGGTACTACCAACCTGCTCGGGAAAAAATGGTCGGCCGTTTTTGCACTGACTTACAACAATTCAAACCGAACCACCCCTTTCTCCAATACATTCATCGCCAATAATAATGGAGATGTAGAGTTGAGTTATCAGAACAGGAAATATGCACGCGATATTTTAGCCGGCGGATTGGCCAATCTTACACTCACGTTAAACAGTAACCACAAAATCTCGTTTAAGAATATCCTGAATGTGAATACAACCGATTTTGTGATCGACCGCTATGACGGCCGTGACTACATCATCAGTGGCGGCGGAAACGGCGATCGCGTGCGGGCCACTGAAATCAGCTTTAAACAAAACACATTCTTCAATACCCAGTTGATTGGAGAACATCTTTTTCCAAAATGGAACACCCGCCTGAAATGGTATGGCGGATTCAATATCCTTGATCAGTATACGCCTGATCAGCGACGCTTATTTTATACCCAGGACGGCAATGACCCGAATAGTCCATACTATGCCCTGCTTGGACTGGGTGCCGGACAAAAAAGCGGCAGTATTTTCTATGCGTTCCTCAATGACTATATTTACAACGCCGGTGGTGATATCAGCAAGACCTTCGATTGGAAAGGCAATAAGCATACCATCAAAGCCGGGTACTTATTTCAGGTCAAAGACCGGTTGTTTGACTCGCGTCCTTTTTTCATCAACACCTCCAGCAACAGTATCAAGCAACTGCCGGCCGACCAAATTTTCGCACCATCCAATTTCGGAACCGGAACCAATCAAATTCAATTTGATGAGATTGGCGGGAATGCCTTCCGTTACCTGGCCAATACGATTATGAATGCGGCTTATTTGCAGTTTGATAATCCGCTGGGCGAGAAATTCCGGATGGTTTGGGGGGTTCGTTTTGAAAGCTTTGACCAGTTGGTTGGCAGTGTTCGGGCCGATGATCCTCGTCATGTCAATACCCTCGTCAATGATTTTCTGCCAGGACTCAACCTCACCTATAAAATCAATACCAAAACAAACCTGCGCTTAGCCGGTAGTCAAACCGTCATTCGCCCAGAATTTCGGGAGTTGAGTCCGTTTGCATTCTACGATTTTGAATTGGGGGCCCAGGTGGTGGGTAACAAATCCGCTCAGCGAACCAAGGTGACTAATCTTGACTTGCGTTATGAGATTTATCCGCGGTCCGGTGAATTGTTTACGCTCGGCGTTTTCTACAAAAACTTCGATAAACCCATTGAATATTATTTCAATCGCACCGGTCCAGGTACCAATACGTTTAACATCCTGAATACCGAGCGCGCTACAGCAATTGGTGCCGAGTTGGAGTTTCGTAAAAAGCTGACCATGATTCAGGCGTTGAAGAATTTCACTCTCAGCGGCAATGTTAGCTACATCTACAGCAAGGTTAAGGATACCACCGGCATTATCGATCGGCCACTGCAAGGGCAGAGTCCGTATTTGCTGAATATTGGATTGATGTATGATTTGGAGAAGAAAGGACTGACCGCAACCGTATTGTTCAATCAGATCGGTCGACGGATCCTGTTTGTGGGTAACGAGGCGGTATCTGATATCTGGGAAAATCCCCGTCCGTTGATTGATTTGCAGGTTGCAAAAAAAATCATGAAAGGGAAAGGTGAAATCAGGCTTAATGTCAATGACCTGCTTAACCGTCAGGCCGACTTCTATCATGATTTGGATAATAGCCGGACCTACCGGAAAAACTCGTCGGATGTGCTAGCCATTTCGCGCAATTACGGAACAACGTATAGCCTCAGTTTTGGATACTCGATTAAATAAAACACGGCACATAACATCTGTCTCAGCAAGAAAAACAAGTCAATAAAAATTAACAATAGAAAGATAACAATCACGCAAAAAACAAACCATGAAACGAATCGCTCTTTATCTGATTGCATTCATTTTGCTCGGTACTGCCTGTCGTAAAATTGAAGTAGACGGTCCTTCGAACAACAATGGTAACAACAACAATACCACCGAAAACACCATTTTGGAGGGACGAATAACGGCCAATCGTACACTAAAAGCCGACTTTGTTTACAAGCTTCGTGGTCTGGTATACGTGACCAATGGTGCCGTATTGACAATCGAACCCGGTACTAAAATTGTTGGTGAGCAAGGCCGTAATGGTGGACTCATCATTACGCGCAGTTGTAAAATCATTGCCGACGGAACGCCAGATAAGCCAATCGTATTCACCTCAGAAGCGTCTACGCCGAACCGTGGCGACTGGGCCGGTTTAGTGATTCTGGGGAATGCCCCTACCAATGCCAGTTTCAATGGGCAGGCCGGGATTGGTGAAATAGAAGGAGGAATTAACAACAGCGATGGACTGGGATTGTATGGCCTCGGAGCGAGTAGTAATCCGGCAGATAACAGTGGCATCCTGCGTTATGTACGCATCGAATATGCAGGATACGCATTCCTCCCAGATAAGGAAATCAACGGACTCACCCTGGGTGGTGTGGGTAATCAAACCGTTATCGATCATGTACAGGTTTCTTATGCCAATGATGATAGTTTTGAGTGGTTTGGCGGTACGGTCAACTGTAAACACCTGATATCCTATAAAGGGCTGGATGATGATTTCGATAGTGATAACGGCTTCTCCGGAAAAGTGCAGTTTGGTATTGCTTTTCGTGACAGTCTCGTTGCCGATATCAGCGGCAGTAATGGTTTTGAAAGTGATAATGATGCCGGTGGCAGCATCAATGCTCCGCAGACCAGTGCGGTGTTCAGTAATTTCACCCTGATTGGTCCGAAGCCTACCACCACGAGTACAGCCAACTCCAATTATCGTCGGGGTATGCATACAAGAAGAAATTCATCGATCAGCCTGTTCAACTCGATTGTGATGGGATGGCCTACTGGCTGGCTGTTGGATGCCAGCACGGGCACACCAACTGATTTAAATCTAACGGCCGCGACTCCACGAGCTGTTTATGCCAACAATATCATTGCCGGTAACAATACACAGCTAAGCTATACCGTGAGTGCCTCGGCTCCAACCGGATGGAATACAACAGAATTTACCAATTATATAAACCGAGCCAATGGCGGTAATACATTACTGGCTACGGCGGCTGATGTAAATTTAAGCGCGCCATTCAAATATGATAATACCATTGATTTTAATCCGGCTGCCGGTTCTCCGGCATTGAGCGGCGCCTCATTTACTGATCCTAAATTGTCATCCGGCTTCACGGCTACTTCATTCCGGGGAGCTTGTGACGGAGCTGACGGTTGGTGGAAAGTGTGGACCAAATTCCAGTAATTGTTCTCTTGTGCGATAACAACAGAAGGCAACCTCCCGGGGTTGCCTTTTCTGTTTCATAACCATTTGTTTTCAATAAGATAACCATAAGGCAACATGGCTACGTTTATTTTACATTCAATGAAACCTGTTGTCCATCGAGATACCATTTATACTTCTTGGGTTGTTTACGGCCTTGCATTATTTCTTCTCTATGTTTTTCTCTCACAAACATCCGGCTTTGGTGACATGTCAGCGGATTGGGGCATTTTGAAGCGTCTATTCATCCATGCTTCGGCCATGGGTGATATACTTTTTTCGGTTGGATTTTTTGTTTTTCTGTTCCGGTTTTTCAGGGAGCGTGTTGATCTTCCGTCCTTTGCCTACGCGGTTTTGTTTACACAACTTATGGTTCAACTGATCAAAAACGGGACGGATGCCGGAGAGTGGATGCTTTTTCAGGAGCGGCTGCATCCGGGTTTTCAGCAAAGCCCTTTTATCTCATCGTATGCCGCACACATCGGTGTTCTTTTTGGGTGGTTATTTTTTCAGCGTCACTCGCGGTGGAGCCGGGCTGTTTTTTTGATTTTGTTCCTTGGATCACTCCTATCACGATATATCCTGATCCGTTCGGAGCCAGTATCACTCTGTTTTGGTGGTTTTGTAGGTATTCTGAACGTTTCGTTGACTATTTATGTTCGACATCGTCAATCCCTCAAACAGGCTTCATTTCATCGGTTAGACCAGTCATACCAACCTACTAACTTAGGTAATGTACTTTCGGTTTGACAATCCAAACCTCCTTTTTTATGTAGACGGAGGGATTTGCCTGAAAATTTCAAGTATATTTGTTGTGTTTTCGATTTGTCCTTTCCTACCAATGCATTTCCTTAAGTCATTGGCCTTAAATAGTATGTATGAAAAAACCAGGTTTTTTTATCGTTTTTTCGGTTAGTGTGATACTTTTTTTTAATGCTTGTACACACACAAAAGACATTTATCTTTTCAATAATCAAAAACCCGAGGTACAGTCGCTTGATTCGGTTGCCTCGTTTGCGGTTCACACGATACATCCTAATGATCGGCTCAACATTATTGTAAGTTCTACCGACCCGGCATTGACGGCCTTTCTTAATCCGTTCAATATGAGCATGAATCAAAACAATGCCAATAACCCGCAGTCTGGTTATTTGGTAGATCCAACGGGCAGCATTGAATTTCCTTTAATCGGTAAAGTGGATGTGAATGGCAAAACGTCTGTTCAGGTCGCCGACATCATCAAACAAAAATTAACCTACTATTACAAAGACCTGTTCGTGAATGTGAATATCAATGGTCGGATATATTTTTTGGTTGGCAACCGAGGTTCCAGCATTCCGTTGATCAATGAACGAATGACTATTTTGGAGGCTCTTTCCCAGTCGGGGATACAAGATCCGTTTGATCTTAAAAAACAGGTTTGGATAATCCGGGAAGATAGTGGCAAACGCGTGTTTACACAAATTAACCTAAACAGTAATCGATTCTTTCAATCGCAGTATTACCATCTGCAGAACAATGATTTGATCTATATAAAACCAGGAAAAGTAGCTACCTGGCTTGGTCAGGCGAGTCCCGTAAGAGGGGCTTTTACCATTTTAGGATCCATTGCAGCTATCATATTGGCTATAAAACGAATTTGATGCAACGCGAAGACCACAACATTTGGGAATCGGGAAACAGGGCTTATACCGAATATCCCGACCGATTAGCGAACACAACTACGCGAGTGGGGGGTATTGATATTGATATCCGGAGAATCTTTTCAATCTGGCCTTTTATCATACTTTTTGGCTTGTTGGGATATGCGGTAGGCAGTATCTATTTACGGTATGCCAGTGTAATCTACACGGTTGCCACTAGCATTAGCATAGAAGAGAAGCAAGAAGTATCTCTTGGTCAAGCTTTTTTTGGAAACCCGCGTGATCCGTTTAATGATCGGGTCGAATACCTGAAGTCGCCGGCGGTTGCTGCTCAACTGGTTGACACCTTGGGTTTACAGTACAACGCGGATGCTCAAGGTCGATTTCGCAATAAGAATTTTTACAAGATTATTCGCTGGCGTTTTATATTGAATCCCGGTGAAGAGGTTCCGGAAATCAAATTCACCATTATACCTAGGGAAGATGGTTTTCGCTATTCTTGGGGCAATGTTGTGGGCAACGTCCGTTGGGATCAGCCGTTTACCTTGGGAAAACATCAGTTGGTGGTGAACCGGCTTCAGCCTTTCAAAACCCAAAGTCCGATTGTTTGCTACAGCACCAACTCCATGGCCTCGGCTTTTGCATTGAGCAAGAAAATCAGCATCTTCACCAACAAGGAAAGTAATATTATTACGATTAAATATACTGATATTTCGAGCGAACGTGCCGTTGATATCCTCAATGGACTCGTCGTTTTGTGCAATACGGTTTTGGAAAAAGACAAGTCCATGGGCTTTTCGCAGGCGATCGAATTTATTGAACAGCGGATGGCACCCCTTCGCAGGGAATTAGACTCCATTGAATCCGCGCTGGCTGCATTCAAATCATCAAGAGGATTGGTCGGTAACTCAGCCAATGGCGATTTGTATTTGCAAAAAATGCAGGAATATGACAAAGACCTTACCAAGGTCAATATCATGGAATCAACCGCCCGATCCTTGGAAGGATTTATACGAAACCCGGCTTTGAAAGACGCCGATCTCTCCTTCGTTGGTGCCGAAAATCCCGGCCTTCTGTCCATGCTGACACAATACCAGCAGATGCTCCAACAGAAAGATAAATTATCACTGACAGCTCAGCCAACCAATCCAACCATGATAGTGCTGGATAAAAGCATTGGCGACATGCGGAGCAACATGGAAAAACAATTGTCTAACTACAAATCGAATTTGCAAATAGCCCGGAATGCGTACCAGCAAAAAATTTCAACAGCCAGTAATATCATCCGAAATATTCCGGTTGCAGAGCGAGAACTCATTGATAAAACACGGTTTCAAAACATCAAGGAGCAATTATACCTGACGCTGCTACAGAAACGGGAAGAGGCGGCCATTGCCAAAGCATCCGTAACCGTAAATACAAAAACGTTATTTCCGCCGGTTAAGTCAAACGCAACCTTATCTCCTTCACGTACAAATATTCTGGTCATATCGATTTTTATCGGATTAATTCTGCCAATAATTTTTGCGATTTTAAAGGAGATTTTCAATAAAAAAATCATCTCTAAGAAACAATTGCAATCAATAACAGACATTCCAGTTATTGCCGAATTGGAACAAATCTCCAATACGACCAATTTTCCG
>JBJTXG010000127.1:0-9436 GCA_046082125.1 Ferruginibacter sp.
TTTCTAAAAAAAAGATAGGTGGTGGTTCCCAGGGCTCCATATACAATCGGAATTTTCCAGTACTTTTTATTGTCGGCTTGTCCCCACCCGGGAATGATGGCGGAATGAATGATCACTTTTCTAGGTGAATGGAGTTTGGGGGACGTTTTTTGAATCATTACAGGGATACTGTCCGCCCATGCGAAAGTCGATTGATGAACAGACAAGCCAATCATCAGTAGTACGAAAAGAGGCAGTACAGGCTTCATCATTTATCCGATCGTTACCTGAAGTTTATCCAGCAGGCCGTTTAATTCATCCAATGAGTAGTATTCGAAACGGATGGTGCCATGTCCTTTCTTATGGTGGTTCATAAGCACCTTGGTGCCGTATTTACTGGAAATGGCATCCTGAATTTTACGGTAGGTGTCGGATTGGGTTGTTTTGGAGGTGCTCGTTGTTTTTTGCTGTTCACCTTTCATTCGTCGAACGAGATCTTCGGTTTGACGAACAGACAGGTGTTTGGTCTGAATTTCCTTAAAAACAAATAGTTGTTTGTCGACGTGATCCAAATTGATGAGCGAGCGCGCATGGCCCATACTGATTAGTTTATTGCGAACGGCCACTTGGATGGCAGGAGGCAGTTTCAGTAAGCGAACGTAATTGGTTACGGTGGTGCGATCCATTCCCATGCGTTCTCCGAGTTTTTCTTCTGAGTAGCTCAGGTCTTCCATTAAGCGTTGGTAGCTGAGGCCAATCTCAATGGCATTCAGGTCCTGTCGTTGCAGGTTTTCCAGTAATGCCAGTTCAAGGATGGTACTATCCTGCAGTTGGCGAACGTATGCCGGTATTTCTTTGAGTCCGGCAATCCGGGCGGCACGAAACCGGCGTTCACCGGAGATTAGTTTGTATTTTCCGCCGCCTGTAGCCATCACCGTTATGGGTTGAATGATGCCATGGAGGCGAATAGAATGAGCGAGATCGGCGAGTGCTGATTCGTCAAAATCTTTACGGGGTTGCCCGGGGTTTATTTCGATACTGTCGAGAGAAAGTTGATTGACGGATGTGGACTGTTCGATAACATCCGTTTTTAATTTACCCTCGGTGGTTTTCAGCTCCGTATTGATGTTTTGGAGCAGGCTGCGAATGCCTTTGCCCAGTTCGTCTTTTTTTTGTTGCATAAATGATGCGCTGTTTACAGGTGCTGTAAGGAAATTATTCCATGACTTTTTCTTCCTGACGAATACGAGTCATGTTATTTCGCTGCAGAATCTCTTTGGCCAGGTTCAGGTAATTGACAGCCCCTTTACTGTCTGCATCGTACTGGATTACCGGCTTGCCAACACTCGGTGCTTCGGTAAGACGGCTGTTTCGGTGGATGATGCTGCTGAAAACAAGGTCTTCAAAATGTTTACGAACTTCACTGACAACCTGATTGCTTAAGCGTAACCGGCCATCGTACATCGTCATTAAGATACCTTCGATCATGAGATCGGGATTCAATCGGCTTTGGACGATTTTTACCGTGTTCAATAATTTGCCAAGCCCTTCCAGCGCAAAAAACTCGGTTTGCACCGGAATAACCACGCTGTTTGCAGCGGTGAGGGCATTCACGGTAATCAGGCCCAGTGATGGTGAGCAGTCGATAATGATAAACGTATAATCGTTCAGAATGGGTTCGAGGATTTTCTTGATGACCATTTCCCGGTTGGGGTAATGAATCATTTCGATTTCAGCTCCTACCAGGTCGATATGGGAAGGAATCAGGTCGAGGTTGGGTATCGATGTTTTCAAAACAACATCTTTGGCGGAGGCATCATTGACCATACAGTCATAGAGACTTTTGGTGACATTTTGTAAATCAAAACCGACACCGGTGGTGCTATTAGCTTGTGGGTCGGCATCAACCAACAGGGTTTTGAATTCCAAAACAGCCAGACTGGCTGCCAGGTTGATGGCTGTGGTGGTTTTTCCTACACCGCCTTTCTGATTTGCCACACCGATAATTCTTGCCATAATGTTAGATTGCTCCTAAATCATCAAATTTCGCCTTTTTTTCGGACAAGTTTCAAAAGTTATTCATCATTTTCCCACCAATTGATGGCATTTATCAGACGTCCATAAACAAATCCATTATCCGGGTTGTTATATTCCTTGTCAAGTTATTGAATTTCACGACCCATGCTTACACTCATCTCCGGAACCGATCGAGCCAACGGTAACACCCGAAAACTGGCCCATTATTGCGAAACGCTGTTACAGCAAAAAAAGCTGGAATACCGTTTCCTGGATCTTTCAGATGATATACCGTGGAGTAATCCAGCGCAACTGAACGAATTGATTGAAACCCATCTTCATTCGGCAAAAAAAATGTGGATATTGCTCCCTGAATATAATGGATCTTATCCGGGTATTCTCAAGTTGTTGGTTGATCGCTCCGAGGTTAAGAAGGCGTGGCGGCATAAAAAAATGGCGCTAGTGGGTGTTTCTACCGGCCGGGCGGGTAATTTGCGTGGGTTGGATCATTTCACCGGTTCGCTGATGCATATGCAAGCCTTTGTACATCCCAATCGGTTGCCAATCAGCAAAATCGATACCTTGCTGGATCAAAACGGAATGTTGATTGATCCGTCGACTGCCGGATTATTGGAATCACAACTCAACGATCTGATCCAATTTTAATACATCCATGCGAACTCCTTTCGGCTTCTTATTTCTGCTGGTTTTTATTGCCATTCTGGATTATTATGTTTTTCAAGGCATCAAACACCTCGTTCATTCCTACGAATCGAGAACGCGATCAGCTGTTCATACTATCTATTGGGTTATTTCATTCATATCCTTGGGAGGCATTTTACTTTTAATATTCACCGAGCCGACATTTTCCGGAAAACTATTCCGACAATATACCGGAGCGGTTTTGTTTGGACTGGTATTGTGCAAGTTGATCATGGCCTTGTTTTTTTTGACGGATGATTTTCGCCGTTTTTTTTACTGGAGTTTCAAAGCCGTTTCAGCCAAATCAAATATTAAAGCCGGACAATCAGCAGATGCCATATCCCGCTCGGCTTTTATCAGTTGGTTAGGGTTCTCCGCCGGATCCATCCTATTTGGAACTTACTTGTTTGGCATGAATAATAAATACAATTACAAGGTTACTCGTCAATCACTTTTCTTTCCCAGGTTGCCGGATGCTTTTGACGGACTTCGTGTTGTACATATCAGCGATATTCATGCCGGCAGTTTTGCCGACAAACAAGCCGTGATACGTGGTATAAAGAAAATAACAGACTTGCAACCGGACATTGTTTTTTTTACCGGCGATCTGGTCAATAACCGGGCTGATGAGATGCAGGATTTCATGGATGTGTTTTCGAAAATAAAAGCACCGTATGGCGTGTTCAGTGTGTTGGGTAATCATGACTATGGTGATTATGTGAACTGGCCTTATCAGGGTATCTCGAAAGATGCTAACCTCGACCGGTTGAAATCCATCCATTCGGAACTGGGCTGGCAATTGTTATTAAACGAACACCACATCGTCCGTAAGAACAACGCAATCATTGGTATCGTGGGCGTAGAAAATTGGAGTTCAAAAGGACGATTTCCCAAATACGGCGATTTATCAAAAGCGCTGGATGGTTTGCCCGCCTGCCCTTTTACGATTTTACTCAGTCACGATCCAAGTCATTGGGATGCCCAGGTGCTAGATAACAAGGATCACATTGATCTTACGTTAAGTGGACATACCCATGGCATGCAGTTTGGTGTGGAGATACCGGGTTTTCGTTGGAGCCCGGTTCAATATATGTATCCCCGTTGGGCCGGTGCCTATGAAGTAAACAACCGGCATTTGTATGTAAACCGCGGATTTGGCTTCCTAGGATATCCAGGAAGGGTAGGGATCCTGCCGGAGATTACCTTGTTGGAATTGCGAAAAACAAGGGACGGGTCAGCGTGACCGGTTTCCGTCCTTCCGAAAGTGTCCTGGTCTACCGGATGACCTTCTTCCTTCATCGTTCGGTCTACGAAAACCACCATCCGCCTCGTTCATCCGTATCGTGCGATTATTGTATTTTTTCCCGTCCAATGCTTTGATCATTTTTCCGGCGCTGCTGCGGTCGACTTCCACCCAGGTATTCATTTCCCGCAAGTCGATTTTGCCCAGCACCTCTTTTTTGAGATTGCTCTCGTCCAACACATATTGTAAAAAGCTGGCCTTGTAAAAGCCGTCTTTGGTTCCCAGGTTTACAAACAAACGAGTGTAGCCTGAGTCACGGCGATTGAATGTTGTTCGTGCGTTCCGACTATCGGTTGCGCCTGGACGAACTTTAGCATCCTGGCGTACGTTCAGGTCTTCTGCCTGGTCGTAATATTTTAGAAAATGACTGAATTCCAGTGCGGCTACTCGCTGCAAAACTTCTTCTTTTGATATGGATTCAAATTTTTCAATCAGGTCCGGCATGTATTTTTCGTAATCACCATGGGAAATATCGGCCAGCATGAGTTTTTCCATGAAATGAAAAAACTGCCGGCGGCAAACATCTTTTCCGGAGGGGATATCCACTTTATTGAATCGGGCATTAATTAATCCTTCCAGCTGACGAATTTTATAAACTTCGCGTATATGGCAGATTGACAAGCAGATACCGCTTTTGCCGGCTCTGGCGGTACGACCGCTTCGGTGAGTATACACCTCCATGTCATCGGGTAACTCATAGTTAATTACATGGGTAATACCATCCACATCAATGCCTCGCGCGGCTACGTCTGTGGCAATCAGTAACTGCAAGGATTTGCTTCTGAAACGAGCCATCACTTTATCGCGTTGTTGCTGTGACAAATCGCCGTGTAGGGCTTCGATTTCGTATTTTTCCTTGGACAGTCGTTCGGCAATTTCCTGAGCGTCGGCCTTGGTTCTGGTGAAAATGATTCCGTACATACCCGGATTAAAATCGATCATCCGTTTCAATGCTTCGTACCGGTGATGGGCGGCAGCTACAAAATACTGGTGATCGATGTTGGCATTGCCGCTGTTCTTTTTTCCTACGGTCACCTCTTTGGGTGCATCCATGTAGTTTTTGGAAATGGCCCGTACCTCAGGTGGCATGGTGGCACTGAACAGCCAGATACTTTCCCGGTTGATGGTGTTTTTAAGTACATGGTCGATGTCGTCGCGAAAGCCCATATTGAGCATTTCGTCAGCCTCGTCTAGCACAACATATTTTACTTTCTCCAGGGAAAGGGCATTGCGTTCAATCAAGTCTATCAGTCGACCTGGAGTGGCAACTACAATTTGAACTCCCTGTCTGATCTGTCGAATCTGCATGGTGATAGACGCACCGCCGTAAACGGCCACGGTGTGAATGCCTTTTTCATATTTTTTAAAATTGTCAAGGTCCTGGGTGATCTGCAAGCAAAGCTCACGAGTAGGACAAACGATTAATGCCTGCGGAAATTTATCGGCCGGGTTCATGTGTTGTAACAGCGGGAGACCGAAGGCCGCTGTTTTGCCGGTACCTGTTTGAGCGAGTCCGACAAAATCGGTAGTTCCCGATAACAAAACAGGAATGGCTTTTTCTTGAATAGGGGTTGGATTTTCAAATCCCAAATCGCTGATGGCACGGAGTAGTTCTCCCCGGATACCGAGTAGTTCAAAAGATTGCATGATAAAAAATTGGGTTGACCCTGCCGGAGGCGTTGTGTCAACATGAATAAAAGCACATTCATGTTGCACTGCGGACTGTTGGGTAGGGAAAAAGGGTACCTGTTACAACAGCGACTGAGCGCGTCATGATGCGGTCGCTTTTCTGGCGAACGGCGCAAAGGTACTGAATCTTGGTCATTTTTGTCTACTTATCTTTGTAGATGTCGAATTTTAAGTAATTTCATGAACCTCAACATAATGTCAATATGAAACATGTCATTTTTACTTTTTCAACGTTGTTGTTAATCTGCCTTTCTGCCTTTTCTCAGAAATTTGAATTGGGAATTAAAGGGGGTACAGATATTGTTAAAATGAATGGTTTGGCTTTTAATCAGGAATTTGAATTCGGCTATCATGCCGGTGCATTTGCTCACATACCATTTAGTAAGAAAATAGGTCTGCAACCAGAAGTGTACTATAGTGAGGTTTCTTTGCGAAAATCAGCTGATGGAAGTTTGAATGCAATCTACAACAACACAAACATCGATGAATTATCCAACATTCGTTTTGGTAAAATACATGTTCCGCTTCTAGCTTATGTCAACGTGAGTAAGAAAGTTGCTTTCCAGTTGGGTCCGAAATTCAGCTTGGTCTCCAGTGCCAATCTGAAAAATACAGGTACCGAGATATCCAATGCAGTGAAGCAAGGCGAATTGTCAGCAGTTGCGGGTATCCGGATTTCGTTGATGAGTTTTCGGATTTTTGCCCGCTATGAAGTTGGTCTGAATGATATCGGAGATGTGACCAACGATGCTAAGTGGACTTCCCAATCCATTCATGCCGGCATCGGCATTCGGGTGTTCTAATCAGGATGCTTGCATTACCTTTTTGTATACTTCCATGACTGCATGAACGCATGCTTTTTCTGAGAATTGTTTGGCATGAACCAATCCTAGGCTGCGCATGTCAGACCGTTTGTTTTCGCTATTGGATAATAACGTCATAGCCTCCTGAATCGCTGTTTTGTTTGTTGGATTTACATAGATACTACCTGGTCCACCCACTTCAGGCAGGCACGACTGATCGGATGTGATGACAGGCACACCACAGGAAAGGGCCTCCAGCACGGGAATGCCAAATCCCTCATATTGAGACGGATAAATGAGGGCATAGGCGGCATGATAGATGGCTGGAAGATATTGTTCAATCAATGAAAATCGTTCCGGATGTCCGGCGGCCCAATCATTCAGAAATAACACATCGTTCGTCATACCATGTTTCTCAATGTATTCCATCACTTGCTTTTTGGTCTGACGTCCATTTCCGATAACTACCAGAGGTATCCTGTTAACTGGCGGTATCATCTGCAAGGCCTCAACGATTGATAGTAACCCTTTACGTTCAATGATTGAACCTACATATAAAAAGAAACGAGCCGGTAAGGGCAGCGAAGCTAAGCAGGCTTCCATGATTGACTCGTCAATGGTGTGGGTAAATCGTTCATCACAGCTTTGATAGCAAACGGTGATTTTTTGCTCGGGGATCCCGTATAATTCAATCAGGTCATTTTTAGTCTGATTACTACTGGCTATGACATGGTTGGCTGTTTGGCAGGCATAGCGCATTTTGTAATCATAAGTTTTGACATCGATCGGATTATATTGGTTTGGGTATTTCAGAAAAATAAGGTCGTGTACGGTCACAATCGACTTGATCGACGTATTACCGATACCAAAAGGGATTTCGTGGCTGAGTCCATGATACAGGTCGATATTCATCAATCGCAAGTCGTTCAGTATCCACCGGCTTCTCCAAAAGGCGGGCAATAGTTTATGGAGTGTGTCGTTGGGTAAACACGGATGGAGATGTTCGCCTTCTATGCTGTATTTTTTGGATGGTTTTGGATTAAACAGAAAATAGTCGTTCTCCGGGAAATACCGGTCAAGTGAACGGATGAGGGTCCGGCTGTAATTACCCAATCCGGTGCTGTTATGAAATGCCCGCTTAGCATCTAAACCAATTCTCATGAACACGATTCTTTTTCCCCGTAAAGGTACTCAAATACGTTCGGATGCATGCCCATCGCTTCTTATCTTCGCGGCCTGAACCAACTTGGTTCTTTTAAAACAATCATCTTATGCAATCACTCATTGAATCAGCCTGGCTTGACCGATCGTTATTACAGCAACCTGAATACGCCCATGCGGTGCATGCCGTCATTGAAGAAGTGGATAAGGGAAGACTACGGGTAGCTGAACCACATCCAGATGGTTGGCGAGTGAACGAATGGGTAAAGCAGGCGATTCTGATGTATTTCGCCATCCAGCCCATGGAGACGCACCAATTGCCACCGTTTGAGTTTTACGATAAAATGCGCTTAAAATCCAACTATAAAGAACAAGGGGTGCGGGCGGTTCCGCATGCGGTTGCCCGATACGGAGCATTCTTGGCAAAGAATGTTGTATTAATGCCTTCTTATGTCAACATCGGAGCTTATGTTGATGAAGGAACCATGGTAGATACGTGGGCCACGGTTGGCAGTTGTGCGCAAATCGGAAAAGGCGTCCATCTTAGTGGTGGGGTTGGTATCGGTGGAGTGCTGGAGCCCTTGCAAGCCAGTCCCGTAATCATTGAAGACGGTTGTTTCATTGGTAGCCGGAGTATTGTGGTAGAGGGGGTACGTGTTTGTAAAGAGGCTGTTCTTGGAGCCAATGTTGTTCTCACACAATCTACAAAAATCATCGACGTCAGCGGTTCTGAACCTATCGAATACCGGGGTATCGTGCCCGAACGCAGTGTGGTGATTCCGGGCTCCTATACCAAATCGTTTCCTGCCGGACATTATCAGGTCAGTTGTGCACTGATTATCGGGCAACGGAAAGCCAGTACCGATTTGAAAACCAGTTTGAATGACGCGCTTCGTGATTTTAATGTAGCGGTCTGATAAAAAACATTTGTTTAGCATACACCGGATCTAGCCACGGACTACTGCATTGAATCCAGGTCTTCTTTTAACTGAAGTGTTCTCGATCGGATGAAATCAGTGCACGTTGAGGCATCCACAATTCGCCACATGGTACCGTCGCTATAATAGCTGCTGGAAAAGCTGAACTCGGCATCTCTAAATGCTATCCATTTCCGTTGTGATTGGCTAAGCAGCTCCTGTTGTTCCTGGTTGAGCCGAATCATCAGTGCTTTGTAATAATAATTGAGTTCAGTATCCCATTTTTCGGCAGCAATCAACCCGCATTCAATCATGTCTATTGTTGTTTGTATAGCACTCGAATGGTAACAGTTTTTACATTCGACATCGATTGGATGTTTGATGTCGGACTATGCAAAAAGTGATTCCCTCATTAAAATTAAACGTCTACTTAAAGCAACAACTAAGAAACAGGACTAGTTGACAAGTCGTTTTGAAGAAAGCATGTTTTTAAAAATAATGAGGGTCATCAAACAAAAAGCGCCCTGGGTAGAGAGCGCTTTGGAAATTCGTTCGGTAGTGACTAAAAGGTTGTACCGCCATTGGGTTGATAGGTATATCGAAAGCTGTAAAACCGCGATGTAAATATTTTGACACTATCGGTTGCGGTGAGGCTTGGCGTTATGCCACCTTTATAGTAATTCAATATTTCTACTTTGGCATATTTACCGCTGGCTGTACGAATGACCAATACGCGACCGGGAATGGTGCTTAACAGGTTATTGGGTCCATCGTACGTATACCAAGCTCGGCCGGAACCGCGTGGAATGGCATAGCTGACCGGATGATTGTCTGTACGAAACACCGAATCGGCCGGAACTGCATTC
>JBJTXG010000128.1:0-7087 GCA_046082125.1 Ferruginibacter sp.
CAAAAAACGAAACAGCAAATCATCCAACGTGAATTCAAAATCAGACCCGGAGACTCAGTCCGCCTGTCTGATTTACAGCCAATACTCGAAGCGAGCGAGCAATTATTGTACAACACGAACCTATTCAATACGATCCGTATAGTCCCGCAAATCGAAGACAATCGTGCTTTCAACGTGTTGGTGGAGGTGACTGAGCGATGGTATATTTATCCGACACCTCAATTCAAACTGATTGACCGAAACCTCAACGAATGGCTGACAGTGTATGATGGTGATCTCAACCGAATCATATACGGCGTCAAGGGAACCCACTATAACCTGACCGGACACGCCGACCAATTGAATCTGATTTTTTTAAGCGGCTATAATCGAAATTATACGCTTACCTACGCAATACCTTATGTCAATAAAGCCATGACCAAAGGCCTGTCCCTGTTTTTAACGTATACCCAAAACCGTGAGTTTCCACTGCAAACCAGTTTCAACAATAAGCTAACGCCATTCCGAAATACAACATTTGCCCGTGAACAGTTTTCGGGAGGACTTTACTATCGTCATCGAAAAAACTTTTACCGATCGCACATAACCGGCATTCAGTACAACAGCATTCAAATTACAGACAGTGTATTAAGTGTAGCCAAAGGAGCTGACTACCTGGGCGATGGACAAACCCATACCCGCTTCATTGATCTATCCTATCAGTATCAATACAACAGCACCAACAATATCAATTATCCCACGAAGGGCATTTTGTTTCGTGCCGGATTTCAAAAAAGAGGGTTGGCATGGCGTGGTGGCATGAATGGCCTGTTTCTGTTCATCAATCACCGGCAACAGTTTCCGCATACCAATAAATCATTCAGCAGTCTGTTACTGACCGGAAAAACAGTGCTGCCCTTTCAGCAATCATACATTAACCGGCGGGCGTTTGGGTATGGCGATTATTACCTGAGGGGACTGGAGTATTATGTCATTGACGCCGTGGCTTCGGGTATGGCCCAATACACCATGCATCGCCAACTGGTGAATTGGAAAATCAAAAATCCGCTTCGCATGAAAAGTATTCCGTACATACCGATTCGGGTATTTGGGAAAATATACGGCGATATAGGATATGCCCATACAACAGACGATAACATGACCAAACTAAATAATCGCTTTTTATATGCTGGCGGAACCGGTATCGACATACTCACGTTATACGATTTCAAATTATCCGTTGAATACAGCTTCAATCAGTTCGGTGAAAACGGGTTATTTTTGCACACGAGGGGGTTTTTCTGATCAAACCGAACAACATGAAAATTGCCATTTATAGTCGCGGGGTGGACAAAGACAACATGCCGGAGTTGAATCGGTTGTTTCAGGAAATTACCCGTCAGCAGATAGAGCCCGTGTTTTTTCAGGATTTTTTCAATCAGATCTATTGCTCACTTCAATTATCGGGACAGTATTCAACCTTCAGTTCACATGAGGATCTTCCCGCTGATATCGATGCGATGATCAGTTTGGGCGGAGATGGAACTATGCTCGATACGGTTACCTTTATTGGTGATTCGGGCATCCCGATTCTCGGTATCAACTTCGGCCGGCTGGGCTTTCTGGCCAATATCGGTAAAGAAGAAATTACCAAAGCGATAGACAGCATCTCTAACCGGGAATATATTATTGACAAACGATCACTGATTCACCTGGATGCCAATCTACCTTTATTTGGTAAGACGCCGTTTGCCTTAAATGAATTGACGATTCATAAGAAAGATATCTCGCCCATGATCAAAATTCACACCTATCTCAATGGTGAATTTTTGAACACCTACTGGGCGGACGGATTGATTATATCGACCCCTACCGGTTCAACCGGCTACTCACTGAGTTGCAACGGACCGGTAATCTTTCCGGAAAGCAGCAGTTTTGTGATCACTCCCGTATCACCGCACAACCTCAACATTCGTCCGATTGTTGTTCCGGATGACAATATCATTTCTTTTGAAGTAGAAGGCAGAACCGATGGATTTCTCTGTACACTCGATAGTCGCCGTGAACTGGTTAACCTGGAAGCTCAACTGGCTGTTCGAAAAGAGTCGTTCGAAATCAATTTAATCCGGATGAATGAAAATAATTTTCTGCAAACCCTTCGCAATAAACTGAGCTGGGGACTCGACAAGCGGAACTAATAACCGGCGGTAGGCATCATGAAGGAATCTTCTGTTAAAATAAAATCGATTTTTGTTCTCTACTGGATTTTTTTGGCCTATATCCTCGCAGCCCTCATTTGGTGGTATATCGCCCTGAGTCGGCAAAACGAACAAATTGCCAGCCAACAAAAACAGTTAGCAGAGAGCGGCCTACCTACTTCCCAAACCGATATAGACGATGCGTTACGACGAAAACATTTGCAATACATCGGAGAGGGGGCCATCTTTCTGTTATTGATTGCCGGCGGCGCCATTTATTTATTCAGGGCCGTAAAAAAACAGCTGCGACTTTCCCGCCAACAGCAGGATTTCATGATGGCCGTAACACACGAACTCAAAACACCGATCGCCGTCAGCAAACTCAATCTGGAAACCCTGCAACGACGGAGACTGGAAGAAAATCAAATGACAAAACTGCTCCAAAACACCGTAGAGGAAGTTGACCGCATGAATGATCTTTGTAACAACCTGTTATTATCGTCGAATATGGAAAGCGGCATCTATCGCATTCAAAAAGAAGAGATAGACCTGCCCGTGTTGGCTGAACATACCGCTACCGAATACCGGCGGCGTTTTCCGGACCGTATCATTGAGCTCCACACAGCCAGTGATTGCCTGGTTTACGCCGACCCGTTTCTGATCGAAATTGCATTAAACAATTTGCTCGATAATGCGTTGAAATATTCACCCAAAAGCGGACGAATTCAATTGCAAGTGAATCAACACGAACAACACATACAAGTTATCATAAGCGATGAAGGACCGGGCATTGCCGCATCGGACAAGAAAAAAATATTTGATAAATTTTACCGGGCCGGCAGCGAAGCCACGCAACGATCAAAAGGCACCGGGCTGGGCTTATATCTCGTAAAAAGAATCATGGACACCCATAACGGATCCGTCACCGTGGAAGATGTCCAACCGCATGGCGCTCGATTCATTCTCCGGATAAACCAACGATGATCGGATGAAAAACAAAACCTATGCCATCTTATTGGTTGAAGATGAGGAGAACCTGCAAGAAGCCCTTAAACTCAATATGGAGCTGGAAGGTTATGAGGTCACATGTTGTTCGAACGGTCAGGACGCGCTCGAAAAAACAGACCGCGAGCATTTCGACCTGATCGTACTGGATGTGATGCTGCCGGAAATAGACGGCATTACGGTTTGTGAAACAATACGACTGAAAGGACTGAAAACGCCGATCCTGATTCTCAGCGCGCGCAATACGAGTGCGGACCGAATCACCGGACTAAAAAAAGGAGCGGATGACTACCTGACGAAACCTTTTAATTTAGAAGAATTGCTTCTACGGATCGAGAACCTGATTCGGAAGAATGAAATGATTCAATTAAAATCAGATCGCGTCGACGTATTTATATTTGGAAAAAATAAAATTGATTTTGGCGGACTCATCGCCACAACGTTTCGCGGCGATTGCATTCGCCTGTCAAAAAAAGAAAGCATGTTGCTTCGCTTGTTGGTAGATAATCGAAATGAAGCCGTTACCCGCGAAAAAATTTTACAAACTGTTTGGGGATACAATGTGTATCCAACCACCCGAACGATTGATAATTTCATTCTGAACTTTCGTAAATACTTTGAGAAAAATCCGCGCCAGCCCATCTATTTCGAGTCCATTCGTGGTATCGGATATAAATTCAATCTGCTCGCTTAATCGGTGTTTACAAATCGCCCAGCTGAGGCCGTACAATCAGTTGATCAACCACGGCCTGTGGCGATAATTGGGTGGCAGCATAAATCATCGAGGCAATATCCTCCGGTAACATGATCCGGCCGGTACTATTGTCAAAATCACCCCAGGAGTCGGTAAGCACCGCGCCCGGTAATACCGCTGTTACCTTGATGCCATGCGGCTGAAGTTCGAGCCGTAGATTCTGTGTGAATCCGTACAAGGCAAATTTGCTGATGCTGTAACAACCGCCGTTTTCATAAGCCCGCAAGGATGCAATGGAGCAAAGATTAAAAATATGTCCTTTTTGTTGAGCCCGCATAGACGGAATCAATGCCTTGGTCAGGTTCCAGGCCGTTTGCAAATTAACGGCCATCATCCGGTTCAACACCTCATCATCTGCTTCGATACAGGTTCCCGGTTCGTATGATCCGGCATTATTGATCAGTACATCGGGTGGACCCAACTCCAGACAAGCAGCCGCAACCCGATCCGCTTCGGCACGTTGAGTGAGATCGGCGGCAATGACCGAAACAGCCATCGACGGAAACCGGGCAAGCAATTCGCTTCGTACCTGTTCCAGTTTATGGGCATCGCGGGAACAGAGCACGAGAGAGCTGCCGGCCTCGGCAAACCGAAAGGCCACTGCTTTACCGATACCCCGACTGGCTCCTGAAATAACAACGCGCATGATTTCGAAATTTGATTGGTAATTTTGAAAGCCGCCAACAAAGATAAACCCTTCCATGAAGCCGTCGACCGGTAAAACATACCAACACCTGTTTTTTGACCTGGATCATACCCTTTGGGATTTCGAAACCAATGCCGAGCATACCATGCGCTCGGTGTATGCCGAGTTCATGCTCGATGAGAAAATCAATGCCGGCTTCGATATTTTTTTCAAAAACTACTCGGTACATAACAAGCTCCTTTGGGATCGCTATCAAAAAGGGTTCATTGGTGTGGAAGAACTCAAATGGAAAAGGATGTGGCGAACCCTCCTTGATTTTAAAATCGGTGATGAATCCCTCGCCCGGTCGATGAGTGTACGGTTCCTGGAAATTCTGCCTACACAGAACAGAACCTTTCCGCACACACATGAAATACTAACCTACCTGAAAGAAAAAAACTACCGGCTGCATCTGATCACCAACGGATTTGAAAAAACGCAGCGAAGCAAACTGCAACACAGTCAGATTGATCATTTTTTCGACTGCATGATCACTTCCGAAAACAGCAATAGCATGAAACCCAATCCCGCCATTTTTGCCCATGCCCTACAGGAATCCGGTGCTTCCGTTGACACCTCCATCATGATTGGTGATAATCCGGAGGCCGATATTGAAGGTGCTGCCAATGCCGGCTGGGATACCGTATTTGTCAACCACATTCAAGCCGAACCCATCCAACAAGCGACGTTTGAAGTCACCCATCTTTCCGAACTAGCCACCATTTTCTAACCGTAATTGGATCGGACAAAAAAACCCGATCACATGGATCGGGTTAAATTAATTAAAAGCTAACATTACGGCTTAACTTCAGCAGTTTTCTCGTCTGCGGTTTTGTTGCAAGACGTTTTCTTTTGGCAGCAAGAAGTTGATTTTGCGCATTTTTTCTTTTTCTTGCCCTTGTCTGCATTAGCAAATGCGAGACCACCGAACAATAATGCGGCTGTAGCGAACAAAGCGATTTTTTTCATGATATCCAATTTTAATTGTTTCGAACACTAAAATTAGGACAGATTTCAATAGTAACAAAGAAATGATTAGGCTTTGTTTACCATTTACCGATGACGGTTACACCACCTTGTACAACCTGACCCATGGTAACCGATATGTCTGTTCCTGGCGGCAAAAGCAGGTCTACCCGACTGCCAAACTTGATAAATCCGAGCTCATCGCATTGATTTACAGAGCTTCCTACTTGTAAATAATTTATTATTCGTTTGGCGAGGGCTCCGGCAATTTGTTTTACCAATACTTCCTGTCCGCCATGACGAATAACCACTGAATGACGTTCATTTTCGGTAGATGATTTAGGATTCCAGGCAACCAGGTATTTACCGGCATGATACTGGCTGTAAACCACCTCTCCTGAAACCGGGTTACGATTGACGTGTACATTAGCTGGGCTCATGAAAATAGAAACCTGGAGTCTTTTTCCTTTAAAGTACTCGGTATCTACGGTTTCTTCAATCACTACCACCTTGCCATCACAGGGCGCGATGATACAGCGATCATCGATGGTGTACGTCCGGGATGGAATACGGAAAAAAGAAACGATGAACAGAAAGAAAGCCAATGAGAGTATCGGAAAAATCCAGAAAAGCAACGAACAAGAACAAAAAATAAACCAACAATAAGCGACGTTCAGTGCCGCCACAATCAAGAACGTATAGAGGATGGTTCTGGTTCCCTCACGATGAATAGTCATAGCTGCGATTTAAGGGGCGAAGGTAAGGCAAAAAAAGAGGCCATGTTTGAATAGCACTCAGGAATGAATGCATTTGATCAACAGCCAAACCGCCGGTGCGGCTAGTAACAAAGAATCAAACCGATCGAGGAAACCACCATGCCCCGGCATAATCCGGCCACTGTCTTTCACGCCAGCCATCCGTTTCCATTTACTTTCTAGCAAATCACCAATGGTGCCGAAAACGGACGCCACCGCACTGATCAGCACCCATACTACCGGATCAAATCGACTTGCTATGGGTAAGGCATATCCCAATCCGCCAATGACAGCCATGGACAACAAAATACCGCCCAGCGTACCTTCCCAGGTTTTCTTTGGTGAAACGGCACTCAGGGGTGTTTTGCCAATCCATGAACCTACCATATACGCCATGGTATCATTGACCCAGATGGAGAACATAATACCGCATGGTAATAGTGGCTCATACACATGGCGAGTATCGGTTTGCGTTATACCCAAATCCAAAAACAAACCAATCGGCAGTAATAAATAAAACATGGGTATAAACAAGCGAATGATCTTACCGGGCGAGTGGATCAGGCGGTTTAATTGATAAAACTCTACCAAACAACCAACCAATATCAGTGAACACAATGCGATAAAGGAATAGATATTCCAGCAAAGGCCGGTTACCACTACCGCGGCAAACACCACGGCGGTCAGTGAACGTGTTTTAAAAGTTTGAACATCCAGGGCCATCGCCAACAAAAATACAGGAAGG
>JBJTXG010000129.1:0-6378 GCA_046082125.1 Ferruginibacter sp.
GCAACACCAGGTATTTGATAATCGAGATGATATCTTCCTTAGTTAGTACTTTTTTATCCAATGGGAAGTTCAATCCCAGGCGGCGATTGATTTTGTATCGACCCACTTCGCCAAGATCGTAACGCTTGTCGCTGAAAAACAGTTTGTCAATAATGCCACGGGCCGTTTCATTATCAGGCGCATCGGCTCCACGTAACTGTTTGTAAATATGCTTTACGGCCTCCAGCTCGGAGTTGGAGGTATCTTTGTTCAGGGTGTTGTAAATGATAGCGTAGTCACCGCTCACTTCTTCTTTCTGAATGAAAACGCTCTTATTGCCGTTTTCAATGATCAGCTCAACCACTTCCTCATCGATTACCACGTCTCTTTCCAGAATGACTTCATTCCGTTCCATCGAAGAAACCTCACCGGTATCTTCATCCACAAAATCTTCAACCCAAGAACGGATGACCCGGGCGGCCAATCGTTTACCGATGTATTTGTCAAGCGTCTTTTTATCAGCTTTAATTTCTACGGCCATTCCGAACAATTCCAGAATGTCTTTGTCGGTTTCAAAACCAATCGAACGCAACAACGTGGTAACCGGAAATTTCTTTTTACGGTCAATGTACGCATACATCACGTTGTTAATATCGGTAGCAAACTCCATCCACGCGCCTTTGAATGGAATCACGCGGGCGGAATAAATTTTGGTTCCGTTTGGATGCACAGACTGTCCAAAGAACACACCGGGTGAACGATGCAGCTGACTAACAACCACACGCTCCGCACCATAACAAATGTACCACGAGGTGTCATGTAGGGAATGTTCCCAAGGAACACATCCTGTACAATTGTTTGGAAATCGACATGCTCTTCATCGTTACAACTCAACCGAAGCTTGGCTTTCAGTGGTACCGCGTAGGTTAGTCCACGCTCGATACACTCGTCGATGGTGTAGCGAGGCGGATCAACGAAGTAATCCAGAAACTCAAGCACGAAAATATTTCGGGTGTCCGTGATCGGAAAATTCTCTTTGAACACACGGAACAAACCTTCGTTGTTTCGTTTGTCGGGAGTCGTTTCCAACTGGAAAAAATCCTTAAATGATTGGATTTGAATACCCAATAGATCGGGCTGCTCTGCCAGAAGTTCAACTTTTCCGAAATTGATTCTTTTAGCAGCGCTTGATTTTGTTGAAGACATAGGTAAATAAAGGCTTTTATGCGAGTGGAGGACCTGAAAACGGCAGGGGCACAGTACACCATCCCGAATTTAGGGACGGCAAAGTTAGTTCTTTTATCGCAAAAACAGGAAAAAAAACCCCTTTTTTTAGGGTTTGGTAAGATTTTTGATGCGCGGTCTAAAAGACAGGTTTGGCGAAAAAAATACAGGGCATACTAGCGATTATTCGGACCTATTTGTTGTTATTTGTTTACTTTTTATAAGATAATCATTAAACAAATTCCATTTATTCACATGCTAAAAAAAAGAGCTTCCTATCAAGGCAGCTCTTCAATGAACGTACTGTTGTAAATTTTACGCGATTTCAACATCAGCGCCAGCTTCTGTAAGCTTAGCTTTGAGGTCTTCAGCGGTTGCTTTGTCTACACCTTCTTTGATAGGCTTAGGAGCACCATCCACGAGGTCTTTTGCTTCTTTCAGTCCCAATCCGGTCAGATCTTTAACGATCTTCACGACGGCCAGTTTGTTGGCGCCACCGCTTTTCAGGATCACGTTGAAAGAGGTTTTCTCTTCAACGGCGGCAGCTCCGCCACCACCATCGCTAACGACAACAGCTGCAGCAGCTGGTTCGATTCCGTACTCAGTTTTTAAGAAATCAGCTAATTCCTGTACTTCTTTTACAGTCAGGTTTACGAGGCTTTCAGCCAGTGATTTTACGTCTGCCATGTTGTTTGATTTTTGCCGCCTTCATTGTTTTTTGACTCCGGCGGAGATTAAAAAAATGGTTTGTGCCTTTTGGGTACCGTCCGGCCAGGTATTATTTTTATTTAACGGATCGATATTACGCTTCGGCAGCGGGTGCCTCTCCCGCATCGGCGGCTGGTGCCTCCGGTGCAGATACTTCAGGAGCCGGTGCTTCCGCAGCAGGTGATTCGGTTTCAACAGCAGGTGCTGCAGCGACCGCCTCTTCAGCAGGTTGTGAACCTTTCGCGTTTTCTTTGTTTTCCAACGCACCAATGACGCGTTGAATAGGCGAAAGCAGCAATCCAATGACCTCTCCAATCAGTTCGTTCTTTGTTTTGATCTTAGTGAGATTGACGAGTTGGTTGTCGCCAACGAACACATCTCCGTTAATGAAGGCTGCTTTCAATACAGGCCTTTCCTGGTTGTTTTCTTTCCGGAAACCACTAATGATAACGGCCGGCTCTTTGGGATTTTCACTGAACATCAGTGCCGTAACTCGGTGAAGTGAATCATAAACACCGCTGTATTTTTCAGCATCGAGGCTTTCGAGGGCCTTACGGATCAAGGTGTTTTTGGCCACTTTCATTTCGACCTGCTTGTTGAAACATGTACGACGAAGCGCACTAACCTGCTCTACCGTCAGGCTTTCTGTATCGGTGATGTAGAAATTGTTGTACTGGGCGAACTTTCCCTTCAACAATTCAATCACTTCATTTTTTTCTTGTTTAGTCATGACAACTATTTTTTAGCCCGGGGGCGATGGTTAATTAGTTTTGAACAGATTTCGTATCAATCATGATGCCGGGACTCATCGTGCTAGCCATGCTAACACCTTTCAGGTAAGTACCCTTGGCTGTGGCAGGCTTCAGTTTAATGATCGCATTGATGAATTCCTGGCAATTCTCGGCGATTTTTTCAGATGAGAAACTCACACGGCCAATGGACGCGTGAATAATGCCTACTTTATCAACCTTGAAGGCGATTTTACCGCCTTTCAGATCGTTAATAGCGCCGGCGACATCATTCGTTACTGTTCCTGTTTTTGGATTGGGCATCAGGTTACGTGGACCCAGCACCTTACCCAGCTTACCAATTTTTGGCATCACGGCCGGTGTGGCCACAATCACATCGATGTCGGTCCAACCGCCTTCGATTTTGGTGATAAACTCATCCAGTCCAACGTGATCCGCGCCGGCTGACTTGGCTTCGGCTTCTTTATCCGGTGTACACAAAACCAGTACCCGCTTCGTTTTACCGGTACCATGTGGCAATGAAACGGTTCCGCGGATAGCCTGATCGGCTTTCTTGGGATCCACTCCGAGACGTACGTGCAGATCTACGGAACTATCGAATTTCGTGGTGTTGATTTCTTTAACCAAAGAGGAGGCCTCCTTCAGCGAATACGCTTTATTGGCGTCAACCTTGGCATTGGCTATTTTTCGTTTTTTAGATATCATGCTTCAAATATTTTTTGCACGGATAATCCGCGCAGGTTGACGATTAGTTATTTTCCCAAGGGGCCTTGCCTTCAACGGTCAAACCCATACTGCGGGCTGTACCGGCTACCATGCTCATGGCACTTTCAAGTGTGAACGCATTCAGGTCGGGCATTTTGTCTTTGGCGATTTCTTCAATCTGCGACCAGGTCACCTTACCGACTTTGTTACGATTCGGTTCCTTACTGCCACTGGAGATTTTCGCTGCTTCCATCAGCTGCACCGCTGCAGGAGGTGTTTTGATAATAAAGTCAAATGATTTGTCGGCATACACCGTAATGAGTACGGGTAGCACTTTTCCGGGTTTATCTTGAGTCCGCGCATTGAACTGCTTACAGAACTCCATGATGTTGATACCCTTTGAACCGAGCGCAGGACCGATCGGTGGCGCCGGGTTGGCTTGTCCTCCTTTACACTGGAGCTTGACATAGCCGGTAATTTCTTTGGCCATTTTTAATTGGTTTTTGGTGTTAACGTTGCAACAATGGTTACAACTCCCAGACATGCCTTTGAAAGACATGGATCCTAAAGAACTAATTGGGGCGGCAAAACTATGACCAATAGCCCATATAAACAAAAAAAATCCCTGAAATATCAGGGATTTTATGCGTTGAAGTCAAGTGACTGCCTGTCAGGCCATTTTTTCTACCTGCATGTAACTGAGTTCAACCGGGGTGGCCCGGCCGAATATCTTAACCTGAACTTTAATTTTCTTTTTCTCGTCGTTGACCTCTTCAATCACCCCGTTGAAATCATTGAATGGCCCGTCGATGATCTTAATGGTTTCTCCAATGATGAACGGCTCGCTCATCGTCACACCGCCAATATCACTCATTTCATCCATTTTGCCGAGCATTTTATTGACTTCGGAGCGACGCAGGCAGATGACCCGCCCTTTGGAGCCTTTACCTTCTGTCAGAAAAGGCATGACATTGCTGACATTGCTCACATACTGAATGATGTCGTCACTTAGTTCTCTGTCGGCAACTTCCATCATCAAGTAACCCGGATAAAAATTTCGTTCACGCATCACTTTTTTTCCGTTCAGCACTTTGTATACTTTCTCAACAGGTAAAAAAACCTGTTTGATGATTTTGTCCCATCCATTGCGGATAATGTCTTTGTCGAGATACTCTTTTACTTTACGCTCTTTGCCGCTGACTACGCGCAAAACGTACCACTTCGACTCTTTTTCAACCTTTTCGGTTGTTTCAGCTGGTGTTGCTTGCATGTTGATTAGAATGTAGTGTAAAAAAGTTGCAATGCGCTATTGGCGACCAGATCCATCAGTGCCACAATGGCAATGATTAAAAGAGTAGCGCCAATTACTATCATGGTTGATTGCTGGAGTGAAGACCATTTAGGCCAGCTCACCCGATTCATCAGTTCTTCGTACGAATCGCGAAGAAAGGCAAAAAATTTATTCATAATTCATTTATTTGAAAAGCCGGAATGGTTTTCCGAATTTTTGTTTAGTCTGCACGGGCACTAGGATTCGAACCCAGATCAAAGGTTTTGGAGACCCGTATGCTACCATTGCACCATGCCCGTAAAGAAACTAAAAGCCATCCTTACCGGACAGCTTTTAGTTTGTATGTCAAAGATAGTGATTTATCTTCTTCGTCCTGATATCCTGAGGGATTACTTCAGAATTTCAGTCACCTGTCCGGCACCAACGGTACGTCCACCTTCACGAATCGCGAACTTGAGACCTTTCTCCATCGCAATAGGTTGAATGAGGGTAACCGTCAGGCTTGTATTATCGCCAGGCATAATCATTTCCGTTCCGGCATTCAAGGTGATTTCACCTGTCACGTCCGTTGTACGGAAATAAAATTGAGGGCGGTATTTGTTGAAGAATGGCGTATGACGACCTCCCTCTTCTTTGCTCAGTACGTAAACCTCACATTTGAATTCGGTATGCGGTGTGATGGAACCTGGTTTGCAAAGAACCATACCACGACGGATCTGATTCTTTTCTATACCACGCAGGAGCAGACCGGCATTGTCACCAGCTTCCCCTTCGTCCAGCAATTTCTTGAACATTTCCACACCAGTAACGGTTGAGGATAGTGGTTTTTCCTGAAGACCAACGATCTCAATAGGCTCACCCACTTTAATTCTACCACGCTCGATACGACCGGTAGCAACGGTTCCACGACCAGTGATCGAGAAAACGTCTTCCACGCTCATCAGGAACGCCTGATCAACGAGCCGCGGAGGCAGGGGAACATATTCATCCACAGCAGCCATCAGCTCATCGATTTTGGCTACCCACTTATCTTCTCCGGCCAGTGCTCCGGTTGCAGAACCCTGGATAATTGGGGTGTTGTCACCGTCAAATCCATAAGAAGAAAGCAGATCACGAATTTCCATTTCTACGAGATCCAGCAGTTCGGCATCGTCCGCAAGGTCAACCTTGTTCATAAATACAACGATACGAGGAACGCCTACTTGGCGAGCCAACAGGATATGCTCTTTCGTTTGTGGCATCGGACCATCCGTTGCAGCCACCACGAGAATAGCGCCGTCCATCTGGGCCGCACCAGTAATCATGTTCTTTACATAATCCGCGTGACCGGGACAGTCCACGTGTGCATAGTGACGAGAAGCCGTAGCGTACTCCACGTGTGCGGTGTTGATGGTGATACCACGCTCTTTTTCTTCCGGAGCACCATCGATGTCATCATAGTTCTTCTTTTCCGCCAGACCTTTTTTTGACAAAACATCGGTGATGGCGGCTGTCAGGGTGGTTTTTCCATGGTCAACGTGACCGATGGTTCCTACGTTCAGGTGGGGTTTATCCCTCTTGAATGATTCTTTTGCCATTTTTCAGTTTTTAATTGGTTGTTTTGAATGTTTTTGCCTGAGATTTTCGTCGCCAGACAACCGACGTTTCGTTTTTTGAGCCATAGGTGAGAATCGAACTCACGACCCCTTCCCTACCAAGGAAGTGCTCTACCCCTGAGCTACC
>JBJTXG010000130.1:0-14192 GCA_046082125.1 Ferruginibacter sp.
CTTTTCAAAAAAAAATCGCGGTAGGTAGATGAAGAATTTCCGCGGGTTTGTATCCCAGCAATTGATGCATTACCGGATTGACAAACCGAATGAGTGAATTTTCATCCGTGAAAATTACAGGCACCGTCAATGTATGTAACATAGACATGAATGAGGTGGCTTGTTCGGCAGTATGTATGTTTTCTGTCATTCCCGCTGATTGTTTCCCGACAGTAAGATCACTGATGAGAAAAACAAAAGTATCCGCACACCATGACGTAAGAAATGATTACAGTCATGTATGCAGAAAGAAAGATGACAGATCAGCAGCGGTTGAGCGAAGACAAAGCAGATCTAATCAAGGGTTGACTTTTCCCGGATTTGTTGAATAAAGGTATTCAAATGATGGAATTAAATAAAACAAAACTTACCCGATGTGGTCAAAACTTGATCATTTGATAGGATTACTTGACAAAAAAAATTGCACCGAAGTGCAATGATTGGAAAAAAACAAATGACGCCGATCATCTCCATCGACCAGGAACCCACACATAACCACCTCGTCGGTTTTTCCAATGTCCGGGAACCCAACGCATGTTTCGGCCTGGTGCTTTAGCCCAATAACCCGGCACGTGCACATACGCACCACGTTGCCATTTCCACTCCGGTGAAACCCACACCGCGCCAGCATAAGGAGCCGGACCAGGCGCGATCACGGTAACGCCGTTAGGAAATGTCATAGCTGTACGAACACGTTGTGCACAACTGAGTTGTAAAATGGCAAAAAGGAAAAAACCCGCCCCAATAAATTGTTTCATGGTTTTGAAATTTGAAGCTGTGACCATCTGTTTTTTGAATTGTTTAATTGATTCCGATTAAATAATCCCATACCGTAACAATCAGTGGGTTGGGCGCCCCCGATACCCGAGGTATATAGGCATCTAAAATAGAAACATTATGGTTAGGAAACAACACACTCAATCCGGAGGAAATACGGGTGTATAATCGATGACTGTTTCCGAACGGAGTACCGGTTTGTTGTATATCCGTATAGGTGCCAGGTATCCCTAAAATGCCCATTTGCGTTTGCACATCAGCGAAATCAAAAATCTCATCCCCGTTATGGTTCATGGTATATAGCCGATCGGCCGGTGTTTGACCGGCTTCATATACCCACGAAGCATGGGTGCCTAATACTGTGTTCCAGTCCATCGAACAAAAGGAAACCGCGCGATACACCGGTACTTTTTTGGCGATATACAATGCATGACCGCCACCCTGCGAATGACCGGTAATGATAACTGCACCCCAATTGATGTCATTACCGGAAAGATATTGACGCCAATTTTGATTAGGGTACTGCACCGACAGGTAACTTAATAAACGATGCAAGCGGGCTCGGATACAATTGTTGGTATCCACCTGTATACCAGAAGCCAGATCTTGTCCGGTAAAAATTTCCTGACGTGCTTTTCCAAACAAAGTAAGATCGGTGCTCACGGCCGCCGTTGTATACAAATCGGTACTATTGGGATACATCAATCCAATAGAATGATATCCCAAGGCGGCGGCTCTTTTTGAAAATTCCGTATACGCCCCGGGAAATCCGGTAGTGCCGGGCAAAAACACAACGAGCTTATTTTTGGAAGCAACGCGTGTATCATAATAAACCAAATGTTCATTGGTGAAGCCATTAATACCGGTTCCAACGGTGGCCGGTGTAACAGAATAGGAATAAAGTTGCTTTTCATCCCCTCCGTTGATTGGTGGATCATTTTTTTTACAGGAGCTGAAGCCCATGATAAATCCAGTAGCCAGGAGCAAACATCGAGTGAGCGAAGAAGTGACCATAGTAGTTTACTTATGTAATAAAAATACCGATTTATTTACGAAGTGAAGGCCTCCCCTATCTTTGTTCTCATAGATTTCATCATGCCATCAACCCGGTTGCTCCTTTTTCTGCTTATCCTGTTCTCCTGCAACGGGGGACATCATACCAATCAGAGCAATATACCGGTTGTAGCATTTATCGATGCGTTTGAAGACAATACATTGAAGCAAGCCAGACAGGGTTTTTGGGATGCCTTATCCAAACAGGGATTCTCTGAAAATAAAAAAAGCATTCGGGTAATCTACCGAAATGCACAAGGTGACAATACCGCGCTCTTACAAGCCTTGAATTTTATCATCAGCCAACAACCAACACTGATCGCTACTTGTCCGAGCATTTCCACGATCAGTGCCTTGCAACAGGAAAAGAAGATACCAGTATTTATGATGGTCGCTCCGGAACCATCATTGATGAAGTTAACCGATGAGGCGGGCCGCACGCCGCCGAATTTATTCGGCGTTGGTGAAAACCTGCAGTACATCGATACGTCTTTTTTGTTGATGGCCCGCCTAGTTAAGCCCAAACAAACAACCCTGCGGATCGGTATGATTTACAACCAGGCGGAGCCGCAGTCGGTTGAATCTATTCAACGGATCGAAGCCCTAGCGCGGCAATATCAGATCGAATTGATTCGACTGTCGGTGACCACTTCCGCTGATGCAAAACTCACAACAGAAGCCGTATTGCAAAAAAAAGTAGATGCCTTTTTTGCCAATCCGGATAATATCGTTTTCGCCGCATTCGAAAGTATCCTGCAATCCTGCAACAGCCGAAATGTGCCCATCTTCACCAGCGAAGCAGGTCTTGTAGAAAGGGGTGCCGTGGCCGCTTATGGTGCCGATTTATACCAATGGGGATTTCAAGCAGGCGAACAAGCCGCCGAATATCTCAAAACACGTTCCACCCAAAATCTGCACTGGTCCCTGCCAACCATCCGAAAATATGTGTACAACGAAAGTCAAGCAAAGCGATTCTCGTTGTCGTTTCCGGCATATTTTGAACGAATAGACCAACCCGCCAATACCAAAACCGATTCAACATCCACACCGTTTTTCGTCGGTATTCTGCTGATTACTTTATGTCTGACACCGCTGGTGCTGGGTATTTATCTGTCCATGAACGTATTCAACATTCCGGATATTACCACGGATGGCTCTTATACACTGGGCGCTGCCTGTACAGCCGTGTTAATGAGTACAACCAATCTTCCGTTGGTGCTTATTCTGCTTATCAGTATGGTCGCGGGTTTGCTGGCCGGAAGTATCACGGCATTCATACACACACGGTTTCGCATAGACGCGTTACTTTCGGGCATTCTCGTAATGACCGCCCTGTATTCCGTGAATCTGACAATCCTTGGCCGTTCTAACCAGCCCATTGGCAACCGTACTACCCTATTTGAATCCATACCGATTACCGGACATCCGGTGTTCGATGCTACGCTGGTGGCCGCTCTACTGATCACCCTCTTGCTGACCACAACCTGGTATTTGCTTCGATCAGATCTGGGTATTGCCATGCGGGCCACCGGCAACAATCCTTCCATGACAACCGCATTAGGTATCAATAACAACCGAATCAAAATAGGTGGACTCGCCCTGGCAAACGGCCTTACCGCCTTGAGTGGTCACCTGATGGCCCAATATGCCGGGTATGCTGATATCAGTATGGGTATCGGTATCGTGATCACCGGACTGGGTTCGGTATTGATTGGTAATACACTGCATCGAACATTGGGTTTACGGGGTTTGTTTTTGCAACTACTGTTGGTATTCGCCGGCTGTTTGATTTTTGAGGCAGTCCTTGGTTACAGCCTTTCTCTTGGTGCTGATCCGGCCTGGTTAAAAGGAATAACCGCGCTGTTTGTATTTGGTATCGTGGCCGTATCCGGTTTCACCTCTAAAAACAACCGAGCATGATCCAAATTCGTCAGCTGACTAAAGTATTTAATGCCGGTACGCCCGATGCTGTTACCGCGTTGAATGATGTGAGTATCGACCTGGCCAGCCATTCGTTTGTGATGATTGCCGGTGCCAACGGAAGCGGAAAGTCGACATTTTTACACCTGCTGCAAGGTCGTTTGTTTCCCACATCGGGCAGCATCAGCCTCAATCATCAAGATATTACCAAGTGGCCGGAACACCAGCGGAGCCGCCTCATGTCGCGTGTTTTCCAGGATCCGAAATCCGGAACAGCCGCCGACCTCACCGTACTCGAAAACTTTCGGCTGGCCTCGTTACGCACCAAATCAAAAACACTCCGCTGGGGAACCACCCGCCAGTTTGAAGAAGAAACTATGGCTCGCATCGCAAGCCTGGGGTTAGGTCTGGAAGAAAAAGTACATCAAACGATGGGCAGCCTGTCTGGTGGACAACGCCAGATACTTACATTGCTGATGAGTATGTATGATCAACCGGCGCTGCTTCTCATGGACGAACCCACGGCGGCGCTGGATCCCAAGTCGGCACAATTGGTACTGGAAACAACACAGGCATTACATGAACAGTATAAAATAACGATCATCATGATCACCCATGCCCTACCCGACGCACTTCAATACGGCAACCGACTGTTGTTTTTCCGGGGAGGAAAAATTATCAACGATTTGCAAGGAAACGAAAAAAGAAACTGCTCTTTATCAGAAATGCATGGCTGGTTCTCTCATTAAGAGGATGGTTCAATAACTCATTTTCGCAGATAGCTGTTCAATCAATGCTTTCTCCGGTTTGTGAAAGAAAAGTCCGCTGTCTTGTCCCTTTCGGATTCCCCGTATATACAAATAATATACCCCTCCAAAATCACGGTCGTAATCAAAGGCCTCGCCTAACCGGTCTTTTAGGTAACGATATACAGCAACCGTATAAATATGATATTGAAGATGATAGTTGTTATCCCGCATGGACGTCCATACTCGTTCCGTGGAATAGTCCGCTAAGCTATTTCCAAGGTGATTGGATTTCCAGTCTAAGATGAAATAGCGACCATCGGCTTCAAAAAACAAATCGATTTTGCCATTCATGATTCCATGAAGTTCTCTCTTGTCGGCTAGTTGCCAAGGTGTATTGGCGGGCGCCATCGCATTGAACACTTCTGCCGAGAAGGACTGAACACCGAAATCAAATTCGAATTCATTCAACCGTTTTTCATTCGGGAGATTTCGTAAGCTTCCCATCAATCCCAACGCTGGCGATGGTTGTTCCAAAAGATGCTGCAACAGCTTAACATACTGACTAAGCAGCGTTTCATCGGACGTATCTACACCTATACGCTCGAGTGAGCGACGGATACGTTGTTCCCATTGGCCAACATCGGCGGTGAAATCAAGATGCTCAAAAAGATGATGTAAAAAATTACCGGTAGCAGCCCCTTTGGTCAGGGTTTGAAAGATAAACACATCATACGGATTGCTGTCGGCTTTTGTTGTCCGAATCAGCGATGCTTCCTGACTTGCCTTTAGTCCGCTGTAACTCATTTTTCGCCAGTATAGATCGGTCAACCCAAGCGGCCCGGCTTGTTTATAAACAGGTGGTGGTGGTGCGTCTTGTAAAAAGCGAAAACTATCCGGAAGCGGCGTACTGACACCCCATTCAATATATGTGCGAATATGAGCATTGGGGTGATTTTCCTGATTGGCCACATTCAACCAGGTGGCTTCAAATTTATCCAACCCGGCATTGTCAGTTGCTTTCGTATTATTGAAAATCACACAGGTGTATTTTGCCCTGGTCAATGCCACATAGAAAAGCAGCCTGAATTCCTGATCACGTTGTTTTTCGTATCAGTTTTTCCAGTCTTCCTCCGCCAGGTCGAGATATGAAACATAATACTCTCCATCATTCATATCGCGAAAACTGATATCTTTTATCTTGTCTTTTTTTATATAAAAATCAAGATAGGGCGCTATGACAATGTCGAATTCCAGGCCCTTGCTTTTATGAATGGTAATCAGCTTGACCGCATTCTCTTCGCTTTCAATACGAAGCTTATAGGCATCATCTTCTGTTTCTTCATCTCCCTCAATACTCCGCTTCAGCCAGGCAATCAGTTCTTCGCAGGACAACTTTTTCTGTGTTTGTACCGCATGCAACAACTCGCCTAATTGCAATAGGTTTGAAAAAATGCGGTCACCGGCTTTCACTGAACCGCTCAATAAGCGCGAGCGAAGATTGTGATCAGAAATAAATTGTTGCATCATCACAAACATTCCCTGATCGGTTCGTTTCCACGATTGCTGATAACGCTGGAATTGAAACAACTGTTTTTCCTCGTTCATGGTCAATACATCCCCAATAGTATAACCGGCAATCACGGTAAGCAAGGCCTTGTGAATATTCGATTTGGTGATGGAGGAAACCGCTTCTAAAATATAAAGCCATTCCTGGGCCTCCTCGCTTTTTAATATGGTTTCATCCTGAATACAAACAGCCGGTATACCATACGACGACAAACTAGTTTTTAATGCTTTGAGTTCTTTATTCGAACGAACAAGCACCGCTATATGACCGGGTTGAACTTTTTTTCGAATACCCCCTTTCTCAATGTAGTACGGTTCGCGTACAAACTGTACAATGCTGCTACAAACACCCTGTGCAATCGCGTCTTTATTGGGTAATGGATAGACCATGATGGGTGGTGGCGTTTGGTGATCGTGAATCAGCCGGCCTGTTCGCTCTTCAGTTGTTGGCTCAACAGGATGATACGTAATATTTGCAGGATCACCCGCCGTAAGAAACGTATCAAAATCATTCTCGGGCTTGAAAGCCAGGTTAAGGGCTTGAATCAGTCTGGGATGAGATCGATAGTTTCGATTCATCAAATGAATATGATCGACCCCCTGTTCTCTTGCCCGGAAATACGTGAAGATATCCGCTTTACGAAAACCATAAATCGATTGCTTCGGATCACCGATATACATTAAAATGGTGTCTACGGCAAAAATGCGTCCGAAAGCTTCGTATTGACTTCGGTCTGTATCCTGAAACTCATCAACAAATACGGCTTTGTATTGTTTGCGAACCTGTTTGCAAAACGGCTCGCTCCGCTCAGATGCCCACTCCACACGCTTGATCATATCATCAAAGAATAACAAGCTATACCGGTCTTTATAGTTGTCGATGTGTTCCACAGCATTATCGATCGTGTATTGCAGGATCAGTGTCTGATAACGTAAAATAATTTCTTTACGACTTGTTCCGCATGCTTCGATGGCAATTATGAATGTATTGATGTCATTAAATAAAACATTGTAGTAATCGGGTGTCTTTTTAGGTGTCTTTCTTTGATCTAGCACAGTTTTAATAAAATCATCCAGATTATCATATGCCGACTGTAATCGTTTTTTTGCATACGAGTTGGACGCCATGCGTTGCTCCAGTTCTTGCCGGCGATCTTGCAACAGCTGACGTAGATCATTGATGATAGTGGCTTTCTGATCATCAACCCGTTGAATAGCGGCGAGAAACTGTTGTTGGCCGGTCGGTTCCAGGTCGTCGGTATAAGCAATCTCCGGGCGAAGATATTTTCCGGCCAATTTATTCTTAATCGCCTGACCCATGGCCTTTTGAGTAAAGGTATCTTTATCGAGTAAGGCTAATACGGCTGTTTGCAAACCCGTTATTTTCTCCCGCCAAACCTTTTTAACGAAATCCTGAATCATGAGTCCGTAAGCCTCCGCAGAAAAAGCAGTGGCCCCAAAAACTTGCCGGGTATCAAAGGCAAATTCATTAAGCACCCGCTGGCAAAATCCGTGTATGGTAAATACCGCCACCTGGTCGAGTGAAAGTTTGGCTGTTTTTAACAAAGTTTCTGTATCCACATCCCCCCGCTGTAATGACGCGTCAACAATGTTACGAATGGTAGCGTCTGCCCGCTTTTCATCGCGTTGCACACAATAAGCATGGGCTGATTGTATAAAGAGCCGAACCCGTAACTCCAGTTCTGCAACGGCAAAATTGGTAAACGTAACCATGAGGATTTGCTCAATCCGAAGCGGTAAGGAACCGTCCGGACGCCTTTCCAGCAACAAGCGAAGTACCATCACCGCAATCGAATAGGTTTTTCCGGTGCCGGCGCTGGCCTCGATCAGGTTGCGACCCTCGAGCGGTACTGTTTCTACATCAAACGATATATGCAATTGAGGAGGCATGCTATTTTTTATAAAACTGATAAATAAACGTCGTGTGTTCCATAAAATCGGGATAATGAACCGGATCAAAATAACCATCGCGGTCAGCTACCTGTAAGTGACGATAATACTTGATATTGCCTTCGTCAGACTTGAATTGAATAATTTGTTTATCAAGCTGATCTACCCCTTTTTTGAGGATAGTGGACATATCTTCGAGACGACAGCAAAAATGAAACAGGGATTGCTGGCCTTGACAATAATAGTCGATCATGGTTTCCAACCACTCACGAGCTACTGGCACAGGCACCTCATTACGATCAAGCCTGAACGATTCCCAGCCTTTTTTTGATTTGAAGAAATACACAAAATCAAGGTCCAAGCCGGCTGCCCGCGCAGTTATATATTTTATGTAGGACGCTGTGAACGAAGAATAAAAGCCAGTGCTGAATGTATGGTCAATATATTTCTCTCCATAGACCTGATTCAGTTTCCCAATCAGTTTCTTTTCTTGCACAGTCAGGTCAATCAATGGAGCAACAGCCGACTGGCCCGCTATCTCTATTTGAATCAATTCTTTTAATGGCGCTACATCCTTATGCATATCCCGAATAAGCTGCGCACCGCCATTGCTGAGCGGAATCAAACCCAGCAATTGCTTTTTTCGGATGTACGATTCCAGATCAGCATCTGGCAAATCGAGTAACTCATTTTTATACGCATATTGAATGTACTTTTCTTCAATAGCAAACCGCTCATAGTCATCAATGAGTACAGAATCATCGCGATAGTACACGCGTAATGTATACCGGAAATAATGTTTCACCGGATCTTTGAAAAAAGAAGCAAACAGATCCAATGAAATGTCACTCACTTGAATTTCCATGGGTTGTTTGTCGCCCGGTTTATCGGATTTTGAAAGTTCGGCCGCAAATCGATTGTCGTCGAGGTAATTGATAAACGGGGGCTCTTTACAGTATTTTTGACTGAACCCGTGCAGTGGATGTACATTAACAAGCTGCTTTTTGACAACGTCTGGATCAGCATTGGTTTTATCTACTATATATTGAATCAGCGTTTCCAGTAAGGTCGACGGTGGTTTCTCAGAACCATCCTGTATGCTCCGTCCAACATAACTCAAATACAGATAATCTTGGGCTGATAGAATGGTTTCCAGAAAAAGATGCTTGTCGTTTTCACGCACGTTGCGATCGCCAGGTTGTGGCTTATTGAATAAACTAAAACCCAGCGGTGTGTCTTTTCGTGGAAATTCAGACATATTCAGTCCAAGCATGCACACCACCTTGAACGGGATACTGCGCATTGGAATATAAGAGCAGAATGTGACACCCCCGCGTAAAAAAGAATGTGCCCGGGTTTCTGCTCGAAGCGGTTCAATAAACCCTATTCTGAAAATATCGAAAGCTACCGGCTCTTGATCAATGCCGGGTATATTTTCCATTTGTTCAAGCCGCCTGATAAACAACGGATAGTCTTCATCATCAGACCGACCTGATTCAAATACCAGGTCATGTACAGTGTCTCGCGTAAACTGTACCCAATCATTGATTGAACGAACTGGTTGCCGGTTTTGTAAATAAGCAAATATCTGTTCGCAGAAATACCAGAAACGAATCAGAACAGCAGCATCCGAACCCTCCGCGATATCTACCGGATAAAACATATCGGTACCGTCATCATATGCGGGCTCCCCGCCCATGCAAAGACCATACATCATGCGCTTCAACCCATATTGCCAACTGACCAGGCGGGTATCATTCGAATCGTCGCCGGCTAATCCGCGTCGGATAGACGACTGACGAACCGCTTCACGGATTAACGGCAGATTGGTGATATGGAATCGATTGCAGATATAGGGATGTTCGAGCAGCTCAAGCATTGACTCGGCCGTGAGTTGCTCTTCCTCCAATTGGAAAATGAGTTGAATGGCTGAAAACAACGTATTACCGGTTGTCAGCGATTCATCGGCTATAGTAAATGGAATTTTATAGGGTGGATTTTCAAAGACTGCATGAATAAACGGAGCATATCGATCAACATTACTCACCAACACAACCACATCCTTCGGCGAAAACGTGGCTTGCTGTACATCCAGCAATCCGATGAGATGATTATATAGCATCTCTACCTCACGCGACGGTGAAAAGGCGGCATTGATCGTTACCGAACCATCTTGCAGGTCGGTTAGCTGAATGGCCTGCCGCTTGGCCGAAGGGGCATTGGCATATACATCATACTGTATTTTCTGTAAAAGCGTTTGAGGCGCTTGCGGACGAACAGCACAGGAATCATCATATACATTCAAATACTCCTCATGACTGAACAACATCGAATAACTTTCCTTGATGATGTTTCCCCATTCTAGCAACAGGGTATTCCCTTCGTCAAAATGATCCGGTACGTTCTGCTTGTTTTTTTCTCCGGCAGTCGCTCTTTTTCGATAAATGGCTTTTTCCGTTTCGGTGCCCATCCAGTATTCTTCAGGTGCCGGGTTGATCAGGTAAAAGTGAATATCGATGCAGGTCGACAAAGCATGAAAAATACGCAGATACGAAGGCGTAATAACCGCCATTCCAAAAAAATGAATGGCCGGCATCTGCTTCTTTATTATTTCAGCCACTTCGGGTTTACGGATCGCCTCCAGCAAATCATGTATTAACAACGATTTGTCGGCAAACTCGTCCCCCGCCAGTTCGCAAACCGCTCTCCACAAGGTTCGTTGCCAATTGTCAGGATCATTGGATTGATCTGCAGGCTTTTTCCACGCATGAATGATGTCGGTTCGATAAATCTGATACTGATCAAACAAATCAGCCATCTTGACCGATAAGGAAAATCGTTTGACATCGTTGTTGTCGTAATAATGCTGAATGAAGGGGTGCTGCTGCTGAAAACCACCGGGACTGTCATCTCCCAAAATCTTATAAATCAACCATTCCACCTGCGATCGCTGCAACAGCTTTTTTTGGCCAATCCCCGCCACCGAATACAAAAAACCAATGAGTTCGTTCGGACCCATTTGACGAATATTGGCGGCAATACCATGTTGCTCGGCCATCTGTATGCGAAGCCATTGATGAATCCCGGCCGTTTGTGTAACGAGTATGGGTGCAAAAAACACACCGCGCGCAGACGTCTCTTCGCGGAGCTGGCGAATCAACAGACCGGACAGGTTGCCCAAATCATTGGATGCGTGGAGTGAGAGTGCCATCAGCAATTATCATTCAATCGTTCAGTAATGCCGGAAATACGACGCACCCGGGTATGGATGGCTTTTTCCAGTGTTTGCGGTGTTGCCTGCAAAACCACTTTTTGTTTAGCGCGGGTAATAGCCGTATAAAGCAGTTCGGCGGTCAGCAATTCATGGTCTGTTTCTTCGGGAAGTAAAATCAACACATGTTCATATTCCGAACCCTGACTTTTATGAATCGTCATGGCATACACGGTTTCCAAACCGGAAATGTACATTGGCAACACAAAACGCACGCCGCCCTTCGGATCCGAAAACCAGGCCTTCCATATCTGATCGGTTGAATCCCAGCGGATAATACCCGTATCGCCATTATACAATTCAAGCTCCGGATCATTTTTTGTGACCATGATCGGGCGGTTCTCATACCACTCGCCTACCGGCGTAAATGCGGTTCCGTCATGATTTCGAAGATTTGCCCGATGTAAAATAGCTTCTATGGTTTTATTGGCGGTATACATGCCCTGATCACCCTCGCGTACGGCACAAAGCACCCGAAATGCCTGTAATTTGACAAGCGCGTGTTGCACATCAGGTTCGGCCAGATAGTCAGCATACAACAAGGCCTGTTTATTAAAAACAGCGGTACCAACGGCCGTATCTATCCAGGCATCTGGAAAAACACCTTCCTGAAAAAATGGCTCTATCTGATTGAACTGCTGGTGGAGAATATGGCCCGCCAACTTGCCAATTCCGCTATCCGCACTAAATCGGCGACTTTTTTGAAGCTCAATAATATGATTCTGAAGTGGCGATTGGTCGATGCATGCAGGGTCTAGTTGGTTTTGTGTATGTTGAAAAAAACCGTTCAGGTATTGCAACCGCGCTTGGTCGAAACGATTGGCGGTTGGCTGCACCTTACATAAGTCGCCAAATAAACTACCAGCCTCCACCGAGGCGAGCTGATTTTTATCCCCTAACATTACCAGTCGGGTATCCGGTCCAATCGCATCGGTTAATTTGGCAAATAGCGCCACGTCAATCATGGAGGCTTCATCCACAATGACAATATCATGATGCAACGGATTTTGCTGGTTGTGTTTAAAATGGATTGATCCCCGCTGATATCCCAGTAACCGGTGGATGGTGGTTGGTTTGATGGAGGCAAATTGAGCGCGTATCGAATCAGGAATAGCAATTGGTGTATTTTTCAATGATTCGCTCATGCGCATCGCAGCCTTGCCCGTTGGGGCGGCCAACGATACCCGGAGATTGGGTTGTTGTAAGTACAGCAGGTATAGCACTTTAGCCACCGACGTTGTTTTTCCTGTTCCGGGACCGCCGGTGATGATGGTGAACTGATTCAAAAAAACGGATAATGCCGATACCAGCTGCCAGTCGGTTTGTACTGTATTGCCTTCCGCAGGTTTTTGTTCCAGCTGTTGAATGATGGCTTTCAAGCCGATCAGCGCTTGCTGACGCTCCGCAAACCGATCGTTACTACCATCCAGCATTCGTTTGATGGAAGACAAGATCATCGTTTCATACCGAAAATAGCGATGCAGGTATAACTTGTCGCCGTGCATTACAAAAGGCTTCGTGTTGGTTGGATCTACCGTCACATAGGATGTGATCTGGCCTAAGACCTTCCGATCATGCTCTTTTAAAACATCACCGGCCAAGCAAACGTGACCATGCATCATTTTTTGCGAAAGCGCTTCGGCATACGGCCTTAATCGATCATCCTGGAAAAACAGGGAAAACAAGGTATGAACATCATCAGTCTGATTACGCAGCGGCATGGAACAAAAAGGGGAATAGGTTTTAAAAATAATGAATTTGAGTGAAGGTTGTTTGAAAAGAAAGCGACAAAATCGATCTTTCTAAAAAGAGTAACTTGCAGGTAGCGTAATCATGGAATCGGAAAAACATTTCAGCGGGGAATACGAGCAACTGCAGGCGCTCCGGCATAACGTGCAGGATCTGGAAACCCTACTCGCCATCCGGGAGGAAGAGCTCGAGGAGTGGCGTGCAAAAACCGGAACGATTGCCTCACTGAACAGCCGCATCGAAACCCAGTTACTGGCTATGGATCAGATGCAACAACGCATCAGCGAAGAAATGCAACAAAAACAGGGGGCTTTACGACGCGAAGCGGCGTTGGAAAACGAATTGATCCAGGGAATCGAAACCGAAAAAGCATACTACGCCCTCCAATCAGCGGTCGACCACCTTTCCGCCGAACTCAAACACGTACAGGATCAGCTAACCGAACTGTCCGATGCCATCCAATCGGCGGCCGCATTAAAAAATCGTGTTGCCGAACTGGAAAGCGAACTCGATATTCAGCGGATGGAAAATTATTTTTTAAAAAATCCAGAAACCGAATGAGCAATATGTCTGACATCGCCGCCATCCGAAAAGAATATAGTCAACGACAACTGCTGGAAGAAAACGCACAGGTTGATGCTATGAAACAGTTTGAGCAGTGGTGGCAGGAGGCGGTAGACAGTGCGATTGACGAAGTAAACGCTTGTACGCTGGCAACCATCGATGAACATCAAACACCCTGTGCCCGCATCGTGCTGCTCAAAGGAATTGACCCCACAGGACTGGTATTTTTTACAAATTACGAGAGCCATAAAGGACAACAGCTGTTACGGCATCCCAAAGCTTGTATGGTCTTTTTTTGGAAAGAACTCGAACGTCAAATACGTGTCAGCGGATTGGTTGAACCCATCATGGCTACCGATAGCGACCGTTATTTTCAGTCGCGGCCGCTCGAAAGCCAACTCGGCGCCTGGGCTTCACAACAAAGCCGTCCGATTGAATCAAGACATGCCCTCGAAGCACAGTTCGAACAAACAAAAAATACATACCAGCACGCAGAAGTGCCTCGTCCGCCTCATTGGGGCGGGTTCCGGCTGGTTCCAGTGTCGATCGAATTCTGGCAGGGCCGCCCGGGTCGTATGCACGACCGGTTGCTG
>JBJTXG010000131.1:0-8464 GCA_046082125.1 Ferruginibacter sp.
GGCTGTTGTTTTTGGCATTTTTCGTTTGCACGACCAATGGGTCATCGCGCAGCAACGAGGAGTTGTTTTACATCAAAGCAAGCGGGGATTTTCCATGGATGTATTGGCTGGTTCCTCATTTGTACATCTGTATTCGGATACTCGTTTATCTGATACGACCTCATCGGATCCATTCAAAGCTTCCCGTCATCATTACGGATTATCGGAGAATCCGTTAAAACGGATCCATCTCCCGCCGCAACACATCCAAATAAAGATACAAGGTCGGTCGATGTTATTATTGAATACCCAGCGAAAACAATTACCAGACAAACTCACCGGCTATCACTGGATCATGCTATTGGGCGAACCCCCGGTTTATTGGCTAACAGCCATCGCACACGCAAAACCATCGCTTGTTTTATTGGTCGACGTACCCCTGTGGAAAATTGACCAGTGGCAAAGCCGTTGCCAGACCGTAGCTTTGCCGCATTATTTTCCGGCCACCTCAGGCGCTTTGGAACTCTTTGAATAATTGTTCATAACCTTTGCTTTTTTATGAAAAAAATCCGCAACGCCCTACTCTCTGTTTTTTATAAGGATGGCTTGGCGCCACTGGTGCATGCCTTACAGGAGCAGGGCGTGGAGATATACAGTACCGGCGGCACCTTTGATTTTGTAAATGGGTTGGGCATTCCCTGCCACTCGGTTGAGTCGCTCACTGGGTTTCCGTCCATCCTGGGCGGTAGGGTCAAAACCCTGCACCCGCTTGTTTTTGGTGCCATTCTAGGCAAACGGGATGATGCAGACCATCAACAAGATATGCAGCAGTATGGCATCCCGTCATTCGACCTGGTGGTAGTCGATCTGTATCCGTTCGAAGAAACCGTTCGCCAAATGGCCGCGCAGGCTATCATAGATGAATCCCCCATTATCGAAAAAATCGATATCGGCGGGCCGTCCATGATTCGTGCCGCAGCAAAAAATCATCGTGATGTAACCGTCGTGGCATCCCGGAATGAGTATCCGTATTTGCTAAACCTGCTGCAGTCCCAACAGGCAGCAACCACTTTGGAACAACGCCGGGAGCTCGCCATTCGGGCTTTTGATATTTGTACCGCGTATGACATGGCCATTTCCAACTATTTCCATAAGCAGTCGTTTATCACGCCATACGGAACAACATCCCATTCATTACGCTACGGCGAAAATCCCCATCAGGTAGCTGTATTCCACGGCGATCTGACCGATCTTTTTGTGCAACGACATGGCAAACCACTTTCCTATAATAACCTGGTAGACGTAGACGCGGCAATCCAGCTGATACGTGAATTTGATGAAACCGTATTTGCAATCATCAAACACACCAATGTATGTGGTATCGCTCAGGACGAAACCCTTCAGCAAGCCTGGGTAAAAGCCCTGGCCGGCGATCCGGAAAGTGCTTTCGGTGGTGTGCTGATTTGCAATGCAGTCCTCGATGCGACAACCGCTTCGATGATCAGCGATTTATTTTTTGAAGTGCTGATTGCTCCGGCATTTGAAGAGGACGCCTTTCAAATACTATCGGTCAAAAAAAACCGCATCGTACTCGAACTGAAAGAGACGGAACTATCTCGTCAAACCTTTCGGTCTATTTTGAATGGCGTATTGGTGCAAGACGTTGATCAAGGCAATTACCAAGACTGGAAAGACGTTGGCGGCCGTTCGTGTACTCAACAAGAAGTAGCCGATTTGCAGTTTGCCAACCTTGTGTGTAAACACCTTAAAAGCAATGCCATCGCGCTGGTAAAAAACAAACAATTGATTGGAAAAGGCTGCGGACAAACGAGCCGTATCGACGCACTCCGACAGGCACTGGAAAAAGCACGTCAATTTGGATTCGACCTTACTGATGCCGTACTGGCAAGTGATGCGTTTTTTCCCTTTGATGATTGCGTCCGTACAGCCCATGCGGCCGGAATAACGGCCTTCATCCAACCGGGCGGATCAGTTCGTGATGAAGACAGTATTCGGTATTGCACCGACCATCATTTAGTCATGATTCTTACCGGCATGCGCCATTTCAAACATTAGTTACAGTAACGAATACACGCTTTTTTGTCCCCATCTACTCACAAACCGAATCATCTTTCTTTCCTGGCGTTGGCCGCGACCTGTATATTATGGGGTACTACCTGGACGGTGAGTAAACTGGCAATGGACAAAGCGGGAATTCCGGCTTTACAACTGGCTTATATTCGACAATGCCTGGCCGCAACCTGTTTTTTAGGTTACTTTCTGATAATTAAGCGCACACCCCTTCCTCGATGGAACGACATCGGTTGGCTGCTGGGTATGTCTATATTGATGATGGTCATGGCTAATGGTCTCAGTACCATGGGGCTTGATCATATCCCCGCTGGCATGGCCTCCTTACTGGGCGCAACCTATCCGCTTTGTGTAGTGCTGATTGAATGGATTTTTTTTAATCAACGAAAATTGAATAAAGGAACCATGCTGGGAATTTTTGTTGGACTTGGTGGAGTATCCCTCGTTTTTTCTAACCAACTGAATATTAGCTCTAAAGAGCCTGTCTTGCTGGGCTTCATGCTGTCGGTGGCTGCGTTGTTGTCCTGGAGTTTCGGGACTGTTTTTTTATCAAGGAACAAACGGCCTATGAATCCGTATTATGCCATGGGATGGCAGATGCTGCTGGGTTCCGCCATGGTTTTTCTGCTCTCGCAGTTGGCTCAGAAACAGGTGCCCATTTCATCGATTACCTGGGAGGGATGGGCGTATGTGTTCTATCTGGTTGTGGCCGGTTCGGTGCTCAGTTTCATCGCGTTCATTTACACCTTGAAAACCCTGCCCGTTGCTTTGTCGTCGATGTATGCCTATATCAATCCCATCGTAGCCATGATAACCGCTTATTTTTTTATTGGAGATACGATTTCATGGACAACCCTGATGGGGGCGCTAATTACGTTAGGGGGCGTCTATCTGGTAAAAAGAAGTAGCACACCGAAGGAATCCCCTATGGCTGAGCCGGAGCTATAGTGTGGAGTATTCGCGCAAGTAGATCGATCCACTCCTTGCAATGAGACTCATTGGCAAGCAGGTGATTATGAAAGATCGACACGGGCATTCCGCCCACTCGTTGACATTGATGCAACTGAGCGCAATAGTAGTCCCAGGCCGCTGAGGCATCTATTTTTTCTTCAAAAATGCAATTGGCATCCATAAACGAAAAAGGGAATACACGCAACGCGGTGGTGCGTTCTGCTGTCAGGTCATACCAAAGAAAGGAGCTTGATGTCGAGGCCCTAAACCCATTGATACTACCATAGCCCATGCTGTACTCTTCCCGGATGCCGGCCTCAATCAGGGAACGATAGGTCTCGGGTAATGTAAACCGAATATAATGTTGCCGACTGCGGATTATTTGTTTGTCGAGTAATTGTTCTAGGCGTTTTTTTTCAGTAATCAGTCGTTCAGGTTCTTGCATGCTGTAATAGGATGGATGCATGCCAATATCAAAATAGCTTGCGATTTGACGAATCCGTGTTTGAAGAGCCGGAACATTCAGGGAAATATGTTTGTCGTATCGATTGTGGCTGCTTCCGGCAGGAAAGAAAAATAACGCGGAGGTATTTGTTTCTTGATGACGTACTATCAGATCGTCGAAAATATCAAATGGATCCGGCTTGTTTCCAACTAAAACCTGAATACGGATGAGTGAAGGTTGTTTCAGCCAGCCGGCAAGATTACGCAACCAGCCTTTGTGTAAATACGACCAGGCCATGTCGATATCATAGGTAATCATCGGCGACTGGGTTGCTATAGTCATTGATACGGTAGGCCATTTGTTTTGAATCAGCCATCGTAAATCCAATAACCAATGCTGTATAAGGGGCATATGCAGAAAGTTCATGCGATAGGCCAACGACTGCGTATGCGGAAAACGGCCATGTTCATCCCGGGCTGGTTCGGTGTATTCTTCATAACGGGTTACTAAGTAAAATACACTTGAAAAAAGGTCAAAGGGCCACTCGGATTTTTCTGTTTTAAAAAAAGCCGGGAGGCTGTTTTCGGGGTTTGAAAAAGAGAGATAGTGAAAACCGTTTATAGATTGTGTACGGATACCGGTTTCTTCAAGGAGTCCAATGGGTTGAATAGGAATCGCCGGATGTGAAAGGGGCGAGTCTGTGTAGTTGATGATTGGATTATTTGGATCAAGATCTTCAATGGTATCAATCAGGGTATAATCAACTTGACACTGCTCCTTGAAAATCCAGTCACAGATATAATGTAATCTGGCGCTGCGTGTATGACAAAATACCTGTATCAAAGAAGCCAATATCGGGTTAGGTGGACTTGCCTTTTTTTAGCTTTTCCTGCCAGCGTTGATTGAATGTTTGTTGACTGAAAGACAAATCGGATCGGTGCTTGGTCCAGTGTGTAAACAGTCGATTCACTACAGCTGATTTGAGCTGGCCGGGCGCACTGTTCATTAACCCACGGTAAAGGTTGGCGATCCGCCAAGCTTTCCAGGCCATTTTTTCGGGAAGTGAACCCAGGCCCTCTTTGACAGACATAGCCCGGTTATGAAGTAAAAGTTCGTGCAAATTGATTTTAACGGCGCAGACCTCGGTACAGTTTCCGCAAAGAGAGGATGCATAACTGAGATGCTTAAACGATTCCATGCCCGCCATGTTGGGAGTAATCACACTCCCGATCGGACCACTGTAGGTTGTTTCGTAACTGTGACCACCAATGTTTTTGTAAACGGGACAGGCATTCAAACAGGCGCCACAGCGAATGCAGTATAAACTTTCACGCTGGATGGGATCTTTGAGAATATTGGTTCGTCCGTTGTCCAGTAAAATGACGATCATTTCGGTGGGCCCATCGGTTTCATCGGGCTGTCGCGGACCGGTCAGGATGGTGTTGTAAACGGTGAGATTTTGCCCGGTACCAAACGTACTCAGCAGTGGCCAAAATAAAGCCAAGTCGTTCATCGACGGAATCACCTTTTCGATGCCTGCAATCACGATATGTGTTTCCGGAAAAGCGCAGGAGAGTCGTGCATTTCCCTCATTCTCCGTGATCGCCACACCACCTATATCACTGAGGATAAAGTTGGCGCCGGTTACACCTACTTGAGCCTGTACATATTTTTTTCGGAGGATGGTTCTGGCCACCTGGGTTAACTGTTCAGGCGTCAGCGTAGGATCAGTGCCTAGTTTACGGGCAAAGAGATCAGCCACGTCTTCTTTACTTTTGTGCATGGCTGGCGTAACAATATGATAGGGCGGTTCGCCATCGAGTTGCTGAATATATTCACCCAGATCCGTTTCTATACTGTCGATGCCGGCCGCTTCCAGATGCTGGTTGAGGTGAATTTCCTCGGTTACCATGCTTTTGCTTTTCACCAGTGTTTTACACTGTTTGGCTTGGCAGATGCGTAAAATCTCATCCATGGCCTGCTGCGCGTTTTCCGCCCAGAATACCTTGCCACCACGTCGGGTAAAGGCCAGTTCGAAGGATTCCAGTTGCTGATCCAGTGTTTCAATCGCACGCCACTTGATATTCTTTGCCCGCTCGCGAGCGGTTTCCAGATCGCTGAACTGTTGCTTGCCTTTTTTTACGGATGCATCGTATTTGCCAATGTTGAATAAGATTTTTCGGCGATGGTCGAGATCGGCGGCTTTACGGGCGCTTTTTTCCAGGAAGGAAGTGGTAGCAGGATGCATATCAAGCACAAAAGTAGGGCAATTTGCCTTGTACCGGCCGTTCTGTCAAAAGGTTACATGGCATCAGGATTCGACGAAATCCAGGTTTCGGCCATAGGTTTCCTGGAGGTAGGTTAACCCAAGTATAGCCAGCAGCCAAACCAATCCTCCGGTAATCATCAATGACTCGGAAAGTGTAAACTGCCAGCTTTTCTCCAGCCAACGATGAAACGGAACCAGCAATACAACGGCTCCCCGCATGAAATTAGTGACGGTTGCCGTAGCGGTTACACGTAAATTGGTGCCAAACTGTTCGGCAGTTAGTGTTACAAACACAGACAGATATCCGCAGCCCAATCCCATCAGGAATGAGGTCCATTCAATGGATTGTTGTTGATACAAACGATAAAAATGTAACAGGGTACCCGTGATGGCAATCCCCATAAATAACAGGATGACTTTCTTTCGCGACCGAATAAATTGACTGAAGAGACCGCTACTCAGATCCCCCAGCGTAATACCTGCCTGGAATAACATGAAACAGAATCCAAGTTCTAGTCCGCTTAATTGATGTAACTGGGCCAGTTCGGGTGAGAGGGTAATGAGCAATCCCACACTGTACCAAATAGGAATACCAACCAGGATACAACACAAATACAACAGGCTCCGTTTTTTTGATGCAAATAAAAGCCGAAAACTACCGCGGGTAATGTGTTGAGCCTGTACTTTCTGAAATAAACCGGTTTCCATAGAACGTATTCGTAAAAACAAAAGGAAAAATCCGGCAAAGCCGGCACCGATAAAGGCATAACGCCAAGGAATAAACGTAGCAGCCAATCCGGCTGATACAGCGCCTAAACCGCCCATCGTGGCTACCAGAATTGTGCCGTATCCTCTTTTTTCAGCCGACATGTTTTCACCCACCAAGGCAATGCCAGCTCCAAGTTCGCCAGCAAGACCTACGCCCGCCAGAAATCGGATTACCGCGTAGGTGTTCACATCCTGAACAAAACCATTGGCGATGTTGGCAATCGAATAGAGTATAATAGAACCCATTAATACCGTTGCTCGGCCGTTGCGGTCAGCCAGAATGCCCGAAAGAATACCACCCACCATCATGCCTGCCATCTGTATTGACAACAAAAACTCACCCGTAGATTGTATGGAAGTTTCAGCAATGTGCAGGTCTTTTAATGACGGTATCCGGTATACATTGAATAGGAATAAATCAAAAGCATCAATGAAAAAACCTAATCCGGCTGCTAAAACAGCCATATTGAAAACAGTCTGGTATCGGAAGGATGTGTGCATGAACGGATGCTCTCTAAACCGAGTTCCTGTTCTTCGAACGGAGCAATCAATGTACTTTTTTAGTAACCATCACGCGGCAAGTCTCTTTGAGCCAGTCGATATAGAGAATACGATAACCGGTGATATTCCCCATGGTTTTAAGCTGCAGGAATTTTAATTTTTCAGCTTCTGTGGTTTGCATCCAGTCAAGCGAGTCAACCAATACTTCCACTTCGGTGGTTTCATTCCGTTGGTGGATATAAAATAATGCCAAAGACATAACCATGATAATAATATCGGTGATGACCGCCTGCGAAAAACTGAGAATCAGATTATCTGCCATGGCGATGATCACAGCCATCGTGATGGATAAGAACAAGTAGGTCATTTCGATGATTGGCACTTGCTCCGTCCGGTAACGCAGGATGCCAAAAATGGCAAATAATCCGAGACCGGTACCCACGCCCACTTCATTTTTATTCGTTACGTACATCAAGGCGAACGTACCAATTCCGATCATGGTTGACGATACGAAGTATAATGTATTTTTCCGCAGCAGCAGGTAAAGAATGCCATAAGCGATCAGTAATAAAAAAACAGTCGCTAGGTGGCTTAACATCTCGTTACTCATCGAATGGTTGGTTTAGTTTCAGTAGTTTTTTATAAATCGAAAAAAGACCTTTCGCATTTTTGGTATCCATTTCCATGTTGTGTATCAAACCGATGCCGTATTTTGTAAAAGAGGTTCTGTTTCGGTCGATGGGATAATCAATGGAGCGGATGGTTTTATTGATGTATGCTCTGGATCCTTTTATTTCAAAAATAAAGATATTGTCGAATATATCGGTTTTTTCATGCCGGTAAGGCGTAAAAACCAGGTCGATTGTCATGCGTCCTTCCATGGCCTTATCCCACAGGATGATACGCTGGTATTCGATATACAAAACGGGTGTGAGGGTTGTGCAATCAAATCCGTTCAATGTCAGAAAGGATTGGTCGTTTTCGGAAAATGATTCGGTGAATTCGGAGCGAACCCTGGTTTTAAAGGTTTTGCCGGATACACTTCGTTTTATTTCCAGAAACGAGGTGTTGGTTTCGGTATATAGTCGCTTCCTGATTTTGGCTCGCTTTGATTTGCCGCGACTATGGTCTTTGAAAAAATCGAGGTTGTTGGTATCCCAATAAAGTGTTCTGTATTCGCTGAAACGCTTGGATCCAGTTGATTGAACCAAGAATCGGTTTTGAATGCCTTTCAGGATGCCCGGCAGGTGTTGGGCTGATCCGACGAACTTTTCGTCAAAACGCTCCATAAGATCGATCGCCATGGCCTTTTCCAAAGGAAGAGTTTCCATGGTATCTAAAATCAGGGATATGTCGGCACTGGTTCCGTTCATTGGTTTTTTTTATAGGCAACTCGGAAATCAAACACGAATATAAATTTTCTGTTTATCCATCCAATATACAATCTGCCAATAAACAAC
>JBJTXG010000132.1:0-2876 GCA_046082125.1 Ferruginibacter sp.
CGACTTCATGTTCCGTTCGTTGGCCTATGAATATTTGGGAAGAACGGATCTGGTGCACGTCCTCGACAAACCCGAAGTGGGGAATGCGGGTGATGATCCCTGGGATGAGAATGTACCGACCATTGGCGAGCGTAAACCCGAATTGAGCGAGGTGCGTGTATTGGGTAATGCACCCAATGCCGATGCGTCTTCTGCTTCGAAGTCGGCCTCTGTTGTCAAGTCAAGCGGCTCGTTAGATGCCATCAATGCGGCCAATAAATCGATGCAAGGAGATGCGCCTGCTTGCAACGTATGCGGGCATATTACCGTAAGAAGCGGAACCTGTTACAAATGCTTGAATTGCGGCAACAGTTTGGGTTGCAGCTAATCATCTTATATCGACTAGCATCATACCAGAAACCATCGGCGAAAGTCGATGGTTTTTTTATCAGCCTACCTTTTAATAGTTGGCTAGCATTCAATATTTCTTCCAAGCATCCTTAAAAATCCTACCTTTTCGGTGGTTGCTTGATTCAATTGATGCCTTGGACATAGATAGCAACATCATTTTACCCCCAAAACGGTGTTGTATTATTGATCAGTGAACGACTTTTTACAACTCATTTTCTTTATAAAATTTCAATCTACATTTGAAATGAGTGAGCTTACGTTCTCTTTTATTAAACACGGTGAAAATTTTCACACATCATCAGAACACCATTTTTAAAACAAAAAATAAGTAACTTCCTTTTTGATATCATAACGGTTTGCCGAATCAATTTTTTTAAGAAGGATAGATAAACTATAAACAATGAGTAGTAATTCAAACAAAGAACATTTTGCAATTACAGGAGTATTTGCTGCAATTATAGGCGGCTTTTTAACGTTTCAGCTTTATCAGATGACAAATTTTATTGAACAATGAGAATCAGACTATAACAACAACTTTTTTTAGAGCTCTAATTGACTTGATAAGATATTCTAGCATGAAAGGAGCGAGCTACGTAGATGGCTATTATTTAAATGCAAAAAAAATGGTTAATGTGTTTCTTGTGTCTTACGGCATCAAGACACTTATCTCTTTAAAACACGCCTTTATTGATGATTTTGATAATTCGAAGTATATTTTCTACCTGTTTTTAGCAGAATCGGCTGTACTTGGATTTTTATTTGGTTTCGAACCATTTTCTGATTTTTTCAAATCAATATTTTTATTAGGTATTCCAACATTTGTTATTTACGGTTTATTAGACGAATGGACGTCGGGGTGATTTTTGGCTGAAAAAATTTTTACATTAGAAACTGTGTTTCGTTCGAAAATTATAAAAAAACCCTTCTTGTTCCAGCGTCATTCGAGTGATTTTTTGTTTTTTGATGTATTTATATACGGCAGGCACCATGGAATTACTTACCGAATAGATAGCATATCCTTTTTCCCAGGTGAACTTCTCTTTAATGATTTCTTGTTGATTGATATAATGAGAAGAAGCCCCCTTAACTTGTTTCAGTATGTTAGCGCAAGCAGTTTTTCCATCTATCATGAACAAACAATGAATGTGGTCAGTCAGTCCATTGACAATCTTTAGTTGGCAGCCCATCTCACTAAACTCATTATACAAGAAGGGGAATAAGACATCTTCAAGAGCTGACGTTAGGAGAGGTTTCCGATCTTTAGTAGTAAAAATGGCATGCAGCCATACTTGATAAAAGGAATATCCCATAATGATGTAAAACAAATCCAAAAAATATGGGTGGCAAAGGAGATAACAAGGGGTACATACTGTTTTTTTCTTTGACAAATAGGGTTGATTTCACATTGTTTTCTTCAACTACCGTTTAAATAGTTTAAACTACTTAAACCATTTAAATGGTGATGGACCAATTAAAAATCATTCTTTCATTTATCTTTGCCCCATGCCCACAGAAATCAATCATTTTCAACAAATTATCTCTCACTGTAAAGAATACGGCTATATTTTCCAGTCCTCCGAACTCTATGACGGCCTGAGTGCCGTATACGATTACGGACAAATGGGTGCTCAACTCAAAAAAAATCTCCGCGACGAATGGTGGAAAAGTATGACCCAATTACACGACCATATCGTCGGTATCGATGCCGCCATTTTTATGCACCCCACAGTTTGGAAGGCCAGTGGACACGTCGATAATTTCTCCGACCCCATGATCGATAATAAAGACAGTAACAAACGCTATCGCGTCGATCATTTACTGGAGTTACATGCCGAATCACTCGAGCAATCAGCCGCCGAAGCCCTGCTAGCCGACATGGAACGCCTGCTCGCCGCAGATGACCTGCCCGGTTTGAAAAATCTGATCGTCTCAAATAATATCAAATGTTCCATCAGTAAAACCTGTAACTGGACCGACGTCCGACAGTTTAACCTGATGTTCAGCACACAAATGGGCAGTGTCGCCGGTGACGCCGATACCATATATCTCCGCCCCGAAACGGCACAAGGCATTTTCGTTAATTTTTTGAATGTGCAAAAAACAGGCCGTATGAAAATACCCTTCGGTATTGCACAAACCGGAAAAGCGTTCCGAAATGAAATCGTTGCCCGTCAATTTATCTTCCGGATGCGCGAATTCGAACAAATGGAAATGCAGTTTTTTGTACGCCCCGGCACTCAAATGGAGTGGTACAACTACTGGAAAGAAACCCGTAAAAAGTGGCATGAAAGCATCGGTATCCCGGCCGAAAAACTACGATATCACGACCACGTCAAACTGGCACACTACGCCGATGCCGCTGTCGATATTGAATTTGAATTCCCCTTCGGATGGAAAGAACTGGAAGGCATCCACAGTCGGACCGACTATGACCTGTCGCAGCACGCACAATACAGCCGAAAGAAAATTCAGTATTTCGACAATGA
>JBJTXG010000133.1:0-8988 GCA_046082125.1 Ferruginibacter sp.
TTCATTGCAGCCATATTAGATGATGTACGATTGATAGACACGATGTCGATTAGATGAGGTGAACGGTTATCTTTACATTTGAACCTGAACATGTGGCATCCGCTAAAACCTTTATACAACTAATCCTATTTCTCGGGGGCGGTATTTTTCTCATCTGGTGGCAGTTGCATAACATGAGTACAAGCGAGTTGCAGGTATTCAAAGAATCACTGCAACATATCAACTACCTCTATATCATTCCGGTTGCCTGTATGAGCATACTCAGCCATATCAGTCGATCGATGCGATGGCAGTTGATTATGGAACCGATGGGTTACAAACCAAGCTTGCTCAATACCTACTTGGTTACCATGGCCGGGTACCTGGCAAATAGTGCCATCCCGCGGTTGGGCGAGGTCTTGAAATGCACGATGCTAGCCCGGTATGAAAAATTACGGGCAGATCGTTTGCTAGGTACCATTATTCTGGAACGAGCATTTGATCTATGTTGTTTCCTGATTTTTATCGGATTAACCCTTTTATTACAACTCGACAAAATTGGCCGGGTACTTTGGGGTAAGTTTCAGCAAAAAGATGAGGCAGCCTCCTGGCTTTGGCCTCTCCTTGTGTACGCCCTTGTGGTGGTCGTTTTGATTTTCGGCATCCGATTATTATTTAAGAAATTCCCGGACGTAAAACCCATTGCTGTTGTCAGTCGATTTTTTACCGGACTTGGCGAAGGCATCCGCTCAGTCAAAAACATGAAAAACAGGGGGCAATTTCTGGCACATACCGTGTTCATTTGGAGCATGTATCTTGGTCAAATTTACATTGGTTTCTTTGCCATGGAAGCAACCACCGGATTGCCTCCGGCCACAGCGTTTTCCGTATTGACACTGGCAACTGTTTCGATGATCCTCACTCCGGGCGGCATAGGCTCTTTTCCGCTTTTTGTAGGCGAGACCCTCACGTTTTATGGCATCTCACTCGCCGTTGGCGTGGCCTTTGGATGGGTGATGTGGGGTGTTTCCACGGCATTGGTCATCATCGTCGGTTTGCTGGCCTTTATCGCTTTGCCCTTCGTGAACCGAAAGAACGATCTCCTGACAGACGATGCGAATGTTATTGAAAATAACCGTTGATTTCTCTGCAGGATGTATCTTCGTATCCGGTTTCGGAATCTGTTTTATTCTAATGCAGAGCCATATTCCGATCTTCTTCCCTCTTTTACTGTTTCAATTTTCTCATCCTAACGTGATGTTATGTCCACGCATAAAGAAGTTCGTAAAGTAACCACCCATACCCTGCAGGTAATGAAAGACCGTGGTGAAAAAATAGCCATGATCACCGCCTACGATTTTTCATTTGCCCGAATGTTTGATGCTGCTGGCATTGAGGTCATTTTGGTGGGCGATAGTGCCAGCAATGTCATGGCGGGCCATGAAACAACGGTACCTATAACCCTGGATCAGATGATTTACCATGCCCAGAGTGTGGTTCGTGGGATTGAGCGTTGCTTAGTGGTGGTCGACATGCCGTTTGGCTCCTACCAAGGAAATTCGAAAGAGGCACTGCATTCCGCCATTCGGATCATGAAAGAAACGGGCGGCCATGCCGTCAAATTGGAAGGTGGCGAGGAAGTGGTCGAGTCGGTTAAACGCATTATCAGCACTGGTATTCCAGTGATGGGCCATTTAGGACTAACCCCGCAAAGCATCTACAAATTTGGCACTTATACCGTGCGGGCCCGTGAGGAAACTGAGGCCGAAAAACTCAAAAAAGATGCACTGTTGTTACAGGAAGCCGGTTGTTTCGCGATTGTTCTAGAGAAGATACCCGCTGTTTTGGCAGCCGAGGTTTCGCAATCCCTCCACATACCCACCATTGGTATCGGAGCTGGCGGCGCCTGTGACGGACAGGTTCTGGTGATGCATGACATGCTTGGCATCAACACTACGTTCAAGCCTCGCTTTTTACGTACCTACTTGAATCTGGAAGAACAAATTCACGGTGCCGTACAACAATATATCCATGACGTGAAAAAACGCCAGTTCCCAAATGAAAACGAGCAATACTGATCCCCGATTCGTAGGATACTTTTTTGTCATGATTTTTTTACCCCCTTGCTGTAAAACCGGGACACCCGATCTTTGCCGCTCCATTTCCTTTTTATGAAATTGACTTTATTACCCAAATGCCTATTCTTCCTGACTGTTGCCATCAATCTGAACAACACCTTACTTGCTCAAACAATCGATGAGCTAGAACCGGTCAACATCACGAACAATCGAACCGAGGAAAAAACCATTCGAAGCGGCAAAAACATCGTTGTCATCGATGGATCTGTGTTTGAGCATATGGCTGCGCTCTCGTTAGACGATGTACTGAAAATGCAAGGCGGTATCGAAGTGCAGCAACGCGGACCGGCGGGTTCTCAAGCCGATGTATTGATTCGGGGAACCACCTTCCAACAAATCTTGATGCTCATTGACGGCGTTCGTATCAATGATCCGATCACCGGTCATTTTGCCGGGTATATTCCGGTTCCACCGGCCGATATCCTTCGCATCGAAATCTTAAAAGGACCGGCCGCTACCGTATACGGATCCGAAGCCGTAGGGGGTGTAGTCAACATCATCACGAAAACATTCAGCAAACACACCAACGAGAAAAAGCAAACCGTCCAGTTACAAGCACAAGCCGGCGAATACAACCTTGCCCGATTAAGTGGCGGCATTCATCATAACACTTCCCAAAGCCGCTGGTCACTGAGTGGTCAACAGGTTCAAAGCACTGGACAACCGCTCCGGTCAATGGGCGACAAAGGCTATTTTTACAACCAACAACTTAGTACCGCACTGAATGTGAAATTGGCTGAACGGTATTCAATTCAATGGCGAGGCAGCTGGGACCGTCGAGATTTCGCCGCACAAAATTTTTACACCACATTCACTAGTGATACAGCGCAGGAAAAAGTTGAAACGATTTGGACACAAGCCCGCATCTCGTACAATGGCAAGCGGGTCAACAGCATGCTCGACCTGGCCTATAAAAATACCCTGGATCGGTTTCAATTCAATTCGACACTAACGCCAAACCGTAACCGATCCGAATTATGGGTATTGAATTATCAACAACAGCTCAAACCATCGGCGTCGTGGACGGTCGTCTATGGATTCATGGCCGAACAGCGATCCATTCTTTCCAATGACCGCGGCAATCATACCAACCGACAAGGCGCCCTGTTTGCCAATACCGTCTATTCTAAAAATCGATGGACAATCAACGGCGGACTTCGCCTGATACAAGATCAGGGCTTTGGATTTTCCTGGATTCCGCAACTCAACTTCTCATGGAAAGCCGGTCATGGTATGGTTTTACGGGGAGGCTATGGTCAGGCGATCCGCGCAGCCGACTTTACGGAGCGATACAATAACTACAACAAACCGTATGTGCGCAGCGGCAGTATTGGCAATCCGAACCTACAGGTCGAACAATCTCAACATATCGAACTGGGTGCGGATTTTCGCCAAAAACGCATTCGGGTATCCACTACCGTTTTCTTCCGGGACCAGCAACAAGTCATTGATTTCGTGCCGACACCATACAGCCAAATGCCCCGTAAAGACAATCTGGATAGTAACGGAACCTACGCGCTCGCCCGTAATGTAAAAACCGTTGAGACGTTGGGTTGGGAAATGGATGCCTCTTATCAACTCGCATCGACCAATGGCTGGCAGGTGACTGTCAACGCCTCACTCTTATGGTTGGATTCAAAAACCAGCGACAGTATCCCTTCTTTTTATATTCTGTCTCATGCAAAATGGCTTGTTCAGCCGGCAATAACCATATCCAGAAACAACTGGAGTTTGAATATCAACAGCCTCTACAAAGAAAGAACCCGTCGTACGGCCTCGGCTATCGGTGCTACAGTTGATCGTTCTTACTGGTTAGTCAACGCCCAACTCCAATACAAGCTCAACCATACCACCTTCTCGGCACAGGTATTGAACGTTGCCAACATCCAATACAGTGACATCCTGGGAAGCCGAATGCCTGGCCGATGGGTAACCGCCGGACTTTCTGTTAACTTGTAAGGGCCCGTTTACAGTCTAACATTCGTTGCATGCAGTCGAATTTATCGGTGTACCTTTGGCCGGTAAAAATTTAGCACATGGACTTCATCAAGCAACTACGACTACAATCAACTAATACTGGTGTGTCTACCGGTTCAAATTGGATTAAAACCAAACAAAAACCATTGGTATCAATCTCACCGGTCGATGGCCGTGAGATTGGCCGGGTCATACCTGCCGACCGCGCTTCGTATGATGCCACCGTTCAAAAAGCGCAAGAGGCGTTTAGGGAATGGCGTACTTGGCCCGCTCCCAAACGCGGAGAAATCGTTCGTCAGATTGGTGACGCCTTGCGGGAGCGAAAAGAAGCCTTAGGCAAACTCGTCAGCTACGAAATGGGCAAAAGTTTACAAGAGGGTTTAGGCGAAGTACAAGAAATGATTGACATCTGCGATTTTGCTGTGGGACTTTCCCGTCAGCTGCATGGACTGACCATGCACAGTGAACGGCCCGGTCATCGCATGTACGAACAATATCATCCGCTTGGCATAGTGGGGATCATATCTGCTTTCAATTTCCCGGTTGCTGTTTGGAGCTGGAATACCATGCTTGCCTGGGTTTGCGGAGATGTTTGCATATGGAAACCCAGTGAAAAAACACCGCTCTGCGGAGTGGCCTGTCAGCAAATCATTGAAACTGTTTTCAAAAAGAATCGGGTGCCGGAAGGTGTCAGCTGCCTGGTTTCGGGTGGTCGTGAAGTTGGCGAATGGATGAGTGAAGACGGACGGATTCCACTGGTATCCGCTACCGGTAGCACCCGTATGGGCAAAGCGGTTGGCGCAGCCGTTGGCCAGCGTCTGGGCCGCAGCTTACTCGAACTCGGTGGTAATAATGCCATCATCATCTCCAAAGAGGCGGACTTGGGCATTGCGATTACCGCAGCGGTTTTTGGTGCCGTTGGAACAGCCGGTCAGCGCTGTACCACCACCCGTCGACTCATAATCCATGAAAAAATATACAAGTCATTCAAAGAAAAACTGGCCCATGCCTATCGTCAGTTGAAAATCGGCAATCCGCTGGATGCCAAAAATCATGTTGGCCCCTTGATTGATCAGGACGCCGTACAAAGCTACCTCGATGCCATACGGCGCTGTAAAGCCGAAGGTGGTTCGTTTGTGGTTGAAGGTGGCGTGCTGAAAGGAAAAGGTTATGAAAGTGGATGTTACGTGAAGCCATGCATTGCCGAAGCTAAAAACCATTTTGAAATCGTGCAGCATGAAACCTTTGCACCCATTTTATACCTGATGAAATACAAAACCATGGACGAAGCCATCGCCATGCAAAACCAGGTACCGCAAGGACTCTCCTCCTCCATCATCACCAATAACCTACGCGAAGCCGAGGCCTTCCTCTCTCATGCCGGTAGCGATTGCGGGATTGCCAATGTGAATATCGGTACATCCGGCGCTGAAATCGGCGGTGCTTTTGGCGGCGAGAAAGAAACCGGTGGCGGCCGTGAAAGCGGTAGTGACGCCTGGAAAGTATACATGCGCCGGCAAACGAATACGATCAACTACTCTGATCAATTGCCCCTTGCACAAGGCATCCGATTCAATTTGTAAAAAATTGATAAATTAACTCAATACTTACACAATCAAAGAGAACGTGGCTTACTTTCGCCATCATCACTCAAACAGCAAACAAATACAAACAACTAACATGAAAAAAACAATCCTTTTTTTATTGACAGGGTTGACGCTCACAGTCGGTTCCATTGCTCAAAGCACCGGAAAAAGTGGCAGTGACAAACCAAAAAACTGGCATCAGTTGGATTTGAAAACAGATGGCTATCACGGTATCAGTTTACAACAAGCTTATGATTTTTTAAAATCAAAGAATAAAAAAAGCCAGAAAATCATTGTAGCGGTAATCGACAGTGGGATTGATACCCTCCACGAAGATCTTAAACCTGTTCTCTGGGTGAACCCAAAGGAAATTCCCGGTAACGGAAAAGATGATGACAAAAACGGTTACATCGACGACGTACACGGCTGGAATTTCATTGGCGGAAAAGATGGCCGTAATGTCAAAGAAGACAGCTACGAAGGTGCCCGCGTTTATCACAAGCTCCGGGAAGTTTGGGAAGGTCGAACCGTAGATATCTCCAAATTGTCTGCATCCGAAAAAAAATCATACGAGACTTACCTGCGGGCAAAAAAGAAAACGGTGAAAGATGAAGACGACGATGGCCAATCAGCACAGATCAAAATGATGTATGAAAAATTTGTAGCCGGCGACTCGATTATTCGCCGCGATTTGGAGAAGAAAGAGTACAACGCAGCCGACCTGAAAACCTATAATTCAGACAATGCGGATGCCAAATTGGTTAAGATGATCATGCTCAGTATCTCCAAGGAAAATAACACCGAAGAAATCACGAATCAGCAGATCATTGATGAATTATCCGGGGAGATCCGGAAGGCTGAAACTGCGAATCAGGCCCCACCCACCTATCGTAAAGACATCGTTCGAGACAATGAGGCCGATATCAATGATCGTTCGTATGGTAACAACGACATCATGGCCAGCACGCCATTCCATGGCACACACTGTTCTGGTATCATCGGAGCTGCCCGCAACAACAACAAAGGCATCAACGGCATCGCCGATAACGTAGCGCTGATGACCTTGCGCGCTGTTCCCGATGGTGATGAGCACGATAAGGACATTGCCCTGGCGATTCGATACGCCGTAGACAATGGCGCCAAAATTATTAGTATGAGTTTTGGCAAAGATTTCTCGCCCGAAAAATACTGGGTCGATGATGCGTTCCGCTATGCCGAAAAGAAAGGTGTATTGCTAGTACATGCGGCCGGCAATGACGCCAAAAACATTGACACTGAATTTAACTTCCCCAATCCGGTATATGACGATGGAACCGGTCGCGCCTCCAATGTGATTACCGTTGGTGCCAGCGGTGATAAAACCAATGGCGGACTCACTGCCTCGTTCAGCAATTTTGGCCAATCGGAAGTGGATGTATTCGCACCCGGTGTTCAAATCTACTCAACCATCCCGGGTGGTGATCAATATGGTAACGCCAGCGGTACGAGTATGGCTTGTCCGGTAGTATCCGGTATCGCCGCCCTGATCTGGAGCCATTACCCAAAACTGAAAGTAAATGACATTAAAGCGATTATCGAATCGACTGTAATGAAACCCGAAGAAACGGTAAAAAAACCGGGCACCAGCGACAAAGTGGCGCTAAGCGAATTATCCCGCACCGGTGGTATCGTGAATGCGTTTGAAGCGGTAAAGTTGGCTGATACGTATAAATAACGAAACAACTCTGTTCAAGAAAAAGGGAGCCGTAGCTCCCTTTTTTGTTGGCTTCTCATTTGCGCTATCATTCAACGATTCGCAAGGGTAATTCCCAACCCGGGCCAGTCTGAAAGTTCAATTTTCCCCTGTTGAAAACCAATCCCTTCCCCTACTTGTTCGGTTTGCAACAGGATACCATCCGCGTCCAAGAAATCAACCATGGGTGCCAGATGTGCCAGGGCTGCAGTACCAATCGTACTCTCATTCATACAACCCAGCATGATTTGCAGATCTAGTTTTCGGGCATGCTCTATCATTCGGCGTGCGGGGGTGATGCCGCTGCATTTGGTCAGTTTGATATTAATTCCGTGGAAATGTCCGACGCATCGGGCCACATCTTGTTCCGATACACAGGACTCATCGGCGAACAAAGGAATCGGTGATACCTCGTACATTCTTTTCATTCCGTCCCAATCATCTTTGGCCAGCGGCTGTTCGATCAATTCAACCCCTAAATCCTGTAATGGCTTTATTTTTTGTAGCGCGTTTTGAACATCCCAGGCGGCATTGGCATCCACACGAAAAGGGGCATCCGTATGGGTTCGCAGATTTTGGAGAACGGCCATATCCCCCTCAAATCCGACTTTGATTTTATAAACCGGCCAGGGATTCTCCTGCAATTTTTCCACCATTTTTTCGGGCGTGTCGATACCAATCGTAAAATCGGTCACTGGTGCTTTAGTCAGATCCAATCCCCAATATTGAAACAAGGGTTTCGCGCGCATTTTTCCAAACAGGTCCCATCCGGCCATATCCAGTGCGCATACCAAAAACGGATTTGTAGGAAACAAGTGGTGCAAGAAATGCCAGAATCGTTCCGGATCAGTGAATGCAAATTTTTCGATGAACATCCGTTTTTTCTCCAGTGCCTCCACCATGGAGTCAACCGTTACATCGTAATAGCTGATGGCCGTCGCTTCTCCATAACCGGTTCGTCCGAGATGTTCGAGCGCGACTACCAGCGTCGACTGATGCGTTTTTAATCCTTTGGATATCCGAAAAGGATGGCGAAACGGGAGCTCATGGGTGGTATAGGTTAATCGCATGTATTGTCAAGTAAAATACGGAACTATACAGCCAAATCAACAGCGGCCCGCATCACGAATCAGTTGCAACAAATCCTGATTGAACGCGCTGGCATTAATCAGCGATTCGAGCGAACAGTGTGCCCGATAATTCCAGTAATGATCCGGGTCGGCCGGATTGTTGATTCGCTCTTCCTGTGGATTTTCGCGGCGAAGATTCGCATCCATCGACAGAAAATCCTGCAGCAGAAAAACAGCCCACATGGCCGGCGATTCTAAATGCTGACGAATGATTTCGCGACAAATCCAGGGTTCGCCGTAAAAAGGCGGCGTACCGGACTGATGTAAAATATCGCTGAAAAATTGGCTAGTCGTTCCGGCATCTTCCTCCCACCACTGACGGATCGTGCTCATATCATGAGTCGATGGTGTGACCACAGTGAGATATGGCGCCTCTGCCGGTAGCGAGAACGCTTGCGAAGCCCGCTTGGGCATTCGCTGCACCTGCAGGGACAGCATCTGACGGC
>JBJTXG010000134.1:0-2062 GCA_046082125.1 Ferruginibacter sp.
TGCCCATTATGTGTTTATTGGTACTCTTGTTTGCATTCAGACAAGCCAAATTGAGAAACCAACAATCAGTTGTCAAATTAAAAAATCAATATACCATTGTCGTAGATGCCGGACATGGTGGTGATGATTCAGGTGCAAAAAATACTGACGGGACTTCTGAAAAGGACATGACACTTTTAATGGCACAAAAAATAAAAGAAATCAATAATAATCCCAATATTCATGTCATACTGACCCGCGAATCTGATAAGTCTGTTTCGGTAAAAGACAGAGCCGATTTTGCAAAAGAAGTAAAAGCAGATTTATTGATTTCTTTACACATGGACAACGACCTGAGCGGTAAAGCAACCGGAGTGAAATATATTATTCCGAAAAATACCAATCCCAATTATAACGAAAGCAGGGTTTTGGCATTAGCACTGCAAGATAATGTCTCTTCGATATTTTCAAAATCCAATGGGGTAGAGACAAGGCTACATAGAATTTGGGTATTGGAGGAATCGCAAATGCCGGCAGTAATAGTTGAATGTGGTTTCATCAGCAACGCCAATGACATTCAAAATGTAAAATTAAAATCAGGAGAAATTGCTGAAAAAATCTTGAATGGTGTTAATGCATATTTGTCTGGGAAAGAAACTCATTAATCTGTCTTCTCCACTTCAAAAAGTATTTCAACCCTTTTCCCTAAAACAGTTGCCAATTTTATAGCCAATGTAACCGATGGGGTATAACGCCCCGTTTCTATGGAAATGATGGTTTGCCGGGAAACATTTACCATTTCGGCCAGTTCGACCTGGGTGAGTTGCTTTTTTGTTCTTTCTTCTTTGATGTAGTTTTTCATTACTGATTGGATCTGATAATCTTAATGTGCAAAATGTAATTAAAACGGCAAATAAAACTAATCCAAAACAGAAACAATAAAGAGATGAAGAAAAGCATCAAGCCACCTTCGGTCGGTTCGTTAATAATCAATATCGATACAAAACCGATGATGACAGCAACTATTTGAATGAGGGCTGCGAATTGAAAACTATCGAGTCTGGTTCTTTGTACCATTTCATCCTCAATTTTCTCTTTAGAAAAAGTTACAAAATACATACCGGCCAAAAAGGAAAAGAAAGACAATACTGCAATGCAAACATTTACGATGTGAAAGTTAAAATGATTGCCCTCTGTTTCTCCAAAACAGTAATTCAAAATTCGGGTAATCAATCCCAGTTGCATGGAAAGCCATAATGCAAAACCGATAGGAGCGATAAAGGTGCCAATCTTTTTAAAACGGTGTGGAAGTAGATAAGTCATGTTTTGATTTTTTTATTAAATCAAATGTAAAGCATACTTAACATTTAAAAAAATATTTTTAACCTATAATCAGCACGGTAGTTTTGTCAGAGTATACAAATTATAGTGCAAAACTTATCAAATCTGCTACAATTCGGTTAGATATTTGTCCTCCTAAGAGTGCTACCTCTTCTCCTGCATCAATGATTCCGGTTAGGGTATACTTTCCTTTGACCAACTGACTCGGTAATGTAAAATCTACGTATCGCATCTGCTCAGGAAAAAGAGGAAACTCCTGGCTGGGTAAGCGAAGCTTACTATCATCTTGAAACGAAAAGAGTTCAATGTACCCCGAGCATTGGAGTTGGGTGCTACCGGTATTTTGGCAGATTAGACGATATCGTTTTGTGCTATCGGAGAGCGACATTATTGAAAGAAGTCGAACCTCTTTCTCCGTAACTCCGGGCGGAGTTTGATACAAGTGCACCCCTACGCGATAGCGGTTAGCACTGGTAGTCTTGCATCCGGTAGCTCCACAGAGTTTTTTCTCTTTGATCGTCTCTATAAATAGCTTGCACCAGCTCATTTGTAATTTTCTAGCACTGTCCAGCGGTTCCTGCATGGTGATATTTATCTCTTGTCGTTCACCGGGTTCCAGCTCGAAAAAGGGCTTGTCGATCGTCACGTGCATGGCGCAGGATCGTGGGTCTTGACCCGGGTCGGAGAAAACATGACTGCCTGTGGTGTCTCTTCGCCAGTCATTGAGGTAGGCGGTGAACTG
>JBJTXG010000135.1:0-4136 GCA_046082125.1 Ferruginibacter sp.
ACATCCCGAAGCTGTTTTGTATGGCCAGGATGTTGGTCGACGACTGGGCGGTGTTTTTCGCGAAGCCGCTACCCTGGCTGAACAGTTTGGCGATCATCGGGTGTTCAACACGGCCATCCAGGAAGCCTACATCATTGGTTCGACGGTGGGCATGAGCGCCGTTGGCCTCAAACCGATTGTGGAAGTGCAATTTGCCGATTACATCTACCCAGGCTTTAATCAGCTGGTGACCGAAATATCAAAGAGCTGTTACCTGAGCTGTGGTAAATTTCCGGTCCAAACGTTAATCCGGGTGCCAATTGGTGCGTATGGTGGTGGTGGTCCGTATCACAGTGGTAGCGTGGAAAGCACCCTCCTCACCATCAAGGGCATCAAAGTAGTTTATCCATCCAATGCTGCCGATATGAAAGGACTGATGAAAGCAGCCTTTCTCGATCCTAATCCGGTAGTCATGCTTGAACACAAAGGCTTGTATTGGAGCAAAGTGCCCGGCACCGAAGAAGCCAAAACCATTGAACCGGATCGGGATTACATCATTCCGTTAGGCAAAGCGAATATGGTACTTGCGGCCAATAACGAACAGACAGAATCCGGGGAAAGCTGTTGCATCATAACCTACGGTATGGGTGTTTATTGGTCAAAAGCAGCTGCCAATTCCTTTCCGGGAAAAATTGAAATCATCGATCTGCGAACTCTATACCCACTGGACGAAGCCACTATATTTGATGCGGTGAAGCGTCATGGTAAATGCCTAATTGTTACCGAAGAGCAACAACGAAATTCATTCGCGGAAGCGCTTTCCGGACGTATATCCACCCATTGCTTCCGCTATTTGGATGCGCCGGTAGCCGTGTTAGGCTCGCTGGATTTGCCGGCTGTACCTATGAATATGGCGTTGGAGGCTGCGATGTTACCGAATGCGTCAAAAGTTGCGGATTCATTACGCGCATTACTGCATGGATAATGACCAGTGCATCATTTATTCTTGTATCACCTGACCGTCTTTCATTCGAATCACCCGATCACTCATAGCCGCCAGGGCGTCGTTATGGGTAACAATCAAAAACGTTTGCTGAAACCGTTTACGCAGTTCCAAAAACAATTGGTGTAGATCATTGGCATGCGCCGAATCCAAATTGCCGGTTGGTTCGTCGGCCAGTACAATTGATGGTTGATTGATCAGTGCCCGGGCAACGGCCACCCGTTGTTGTTCGCCTCCGGAAAGCTGACCTGGTTTATGGTCGAGGCGCTCGGAAAGTCCGAGTTCGGAGAGTAGTTCAATGGCTCTTTGGGTTGCTTCCGATTTTTTCGTTCCGGCAATCCACGCCGGGATACACACATTTTCTACCGCTGTAAACTCCGGCAATAGGTGATGGAACTGGAAAATAAAGCCAATATGGCGGTTACGAAAAGCGGCCAGTTTGGATCCAGACAGTCCGTTGATGGATGTCCCGGCCAGTTGTACTGTACCGGCGTCGGCCTGGTCGAGGGTTCCGAGGATATGCAGTAAGGTACTCTTCCCGGCACCGGAAGGTCCGACAATACTCACCAGCTCCCCTTTTTCAAGAGAAATGTCGACACCGCGAAGCACCTCCAGGGTGCCGTATTTTTTAGAAATCCCGTTCGCCGTTAACATAGGATAAAGGTAGAAAAAAACGACCGACCACCGTGATCAAAAACCCTGCCGAAAAACACTTTTGGTTATTTCACCTGAACGTCTACATTTGCAGAAAATTAAACCCTTTAGAAAATGTTCTGGACATTAGAATTGGCATCGCATCTAGAAGACGCTCCCTGGCCGGCAACCAAAGACGAACTGATTGATTTCAGTATCCGCAGCGGTGCGCCGATCGAGGTTATTGAAAACTTACAAGAACTCGAAGACGAAGGCGAGATCTATGAAGGTCTGGAAGATATCTGGCCCGACTATCCCAGCCAGGATGATTTCTTCTTCAATGAAGATGAGTATTGATATATCCACTCACTGTTTTGGAAAACCCGCTGATTGGCGGGTTTTTTCATGCATGTATGGTTCAATCAACGAAACGTCCATTTAAAGAAAAGCAGCATGAGAGACAGCACACAGATAATACTATTACAAATGATCACCGGCCAGGCTTGAATCAGCCACCCGTATATCAGCCAAACAATCGTACTGGTAAACACAATGCCTAACATCCACCCGTTCAAATCATGTACTCGTCGGGTTTTCCAGGTTTGCCAGACTTGTGGCAAAAATGTCACACTGCTTAAAAAAGAGCCGATATGACCAATGATTTCTGCGGTTTCCATAATTGAATGATGAATACGTAAAGCAAGGAAACTGTTGAATGATGACCTTGCCAGAGCAACAATATGAACTATGCTATCCTTTACGAACCGGAGGTGCCATCACCGAACCGCAAGCCGTACAAGTTCGCTTGAGCTCATCGGAATAAAATCCGTCCATCACCGGTGGAAGTTGCTTAACAATATCCGACACATGCAGGTATTCTTCATACAATTTGTGGCCGCAGTTTTCGCAGTACCACAGAAAGCCGTCGTTTTCCGTTTCGCGCACTTTTTCGATTACCAGTCCAACCGTGTTGGGACCACGTTGCGGTGAGTGGGGTGTTTTGGGTGGCAACAGGAACATTTCACCCTGTTTGATCGGAATATCACGTGGCACGCCGTTGTCGATGATTTTGACAACAATATCTCCTTCAATCTGATAATACAGTTCTTCGGATTCATTGTAGTGGTAGTCTTTTCGGGAGTTGGGCCCGCCTACGACCATAACAATAAAATTTTCGGCGTCTTTATAAATACACTGATTGCCAACCGGCGGTTTAAGCAGATCACGGTTATCGGCTATCCATTGGTGTACGTTGAAAGGGGCAGCTATGGGCATATGCTAACATTTGAGTTGGAAGGTAGTCAAATTTATGAAATAACACGAACCGCCAAGGTGTTCAACGAACGTCTTTCAGGCCGAAAGAACGCATGCTTCCTGGAAAATCAGTGCTCATCGGACGCACACCGGTTGTTGACCCCTCATAGAATTATTCAGTAACTTCGAACCATGATATTGGCTACTCCGTTTCGGCTGTCAAATTATGTGGGCGGTTTGTTTTGTGAACCGCTTGCGGGACAGTACATCGAGAATACCGACCCGGCTACCGGACAGGTTTACGGCGAAATTCCGAACAGTCAGGCAGCGGATATCGAACAAGCGGTATTGGCTGCTAAAAAAGCATTCCCGGGTTGGTCGGGCACAACGGCTGAGGAACGATTTCGGATATTAAACCGAATTGCTTCGCTGATTGATGAACACCAAGAAACGTTGGCTTTGGCTGAGTGCATCGATAACGGTAAACCACTTTGGCTTTGTAAAGAAGTAGACATCCCCCGAGCCTCTTCCAATTTTCGTTTTTTTGCTACGGCTTGTATGCACTTCGCTTCGGAGTCGCATTCGATGGAAGGCCACGGCATTAATTATACCCTTCGTCAGCCGATCGGTATCGTCGGATGTATTTCGCCGTGGAATTTGCCTTTATATCTGTTTACCTGGAAAATCGCACCGGCTTTAGCCGCCGGAAATTGTGTGATTGCCAAACCGTCTGAAGTAACTCCGGTGAGTGCTTATTTACTGGCTGTAATTTGTCAGCAAGCCGGATTGCCTGATGGCGTGCTCAACATTGTTCATGGCGACGGTCCTCACTGTGGTGAAGCGATTGTAAAACACCCCGATATCAAAGCCATTTCCTTTACTGGCAGCACCCGTGCCGGAGAACGCATCGCTTCCATCGCGGCGCCGATGTTTAAAAAATTATCGCTGGAGCTGGGCGGCAAAAATCCGAATATCATTTTCGCAGATTGCGATTGGGAGAAAATGATGAAGACGACTTTGAGGTCTTCTTACGCCAATCAGGGACAAATCTGTTTATGTGGCAGTCGTATTTTAATTGAAGCCTCGGTCTATGAAAAATTCAAAACCGAATTTGTGGAGCGGGTCAGAAAATTAAACGTGGGCGATCCACTCGATGAACGTTCGCGACAGGGTGCCATAGTGAGCAAAATGCATTTTGATAAAGTGATGAACTGTATTGAATTAGCCAAACAAGAAGGCGGAACTATTTTATGTGGTGGCCGATCCG
>JBJTXG010000136.1:0-4048 GCA_046082125.1 Ferruginibacter sp.
CAACCGGAAGGTCGTTGTGCAACAGGTTATTTTATCGAGCCGACGGTGATTGAAGGACTCGGCCCTCAGTGCAAAACCAATACAGAGGAGATTTTTGGGCCGGTCGTTACGCTGCAGCCTTTCAATACGTTGGAAGAAGCGTTGAGTCTGGCGAATGCCACTTCTTACGGACTTTCCTCTACGATTTGGACGCAGGATCTCACAAAAGCACATTCGTTGGCGGCCAAACTGGAATGCGGCATCATATGGGTCAATTGCTGGCTGGTACGTGATTTGCGTACTCCTTTCGGCGGCACTAAAAACAGCGGCGTTGGCAGAGAAGGTGGCTGGGAAGCGATGCGGTTTTTTACGGAGGCGAAGAATGTATGTGTACAATATTAAGGATTTGTAATTTAGGATTCGGGATGTTGGTTTTGTAATTGATAATTTGTGATTATTGATTATTGATTTAGTATGAATGATAATATATTTTTGAATTTTTTTTACTGAATTTTCTTTATTGAAATAGCCTCTAGATTTGTTTGAAAAAACTGAAATGGCTACCATCAAAAAGTTTGATGATTTAGAAATCTGGCAAATCACAAGGACAATAAATAGAGAGATTATTGAAATGAGTAACAGTACGAAACTTAACAGAGATTTTATACTGAAAGATCAAATTTCAAGAGCCTCGAGTTCTGTTATGAATAATATTGCAGAAGGATTTGGAAGAGGTGGATCGTATGAATTCATACAATTTCTAAGTATTGCAAGAGGCTCAGTAAACGAGCTGCGAGCTCAGATATTTCAATGTATGGATAAAGCATACATCGGATTTGAAAATGGAAATGCTATTGAAAAGAAACTGGACACTCTAAACAATCAAATTGCAGGGTTCATCAATTATTTGAACAGGTCAAAATTAAAAGGTAGCAAGTTTTTGAATAGAGAAAAAAATCATCAACCAGTAATTATAAATAAAATTAATGCTGTCAAGCCATCAAACAAACAAAGTCTACAAATTATGAATCACGAATCACGAATCACAAACAATAATCAAACATTTAACACAAAAAACGCCGCCCCCCCCCTTGGTGCTTACCCGCATGCACGGAAAGTCGGGAATCTGCTGTTCCTATCGGGTATCGGTAGCCGAAGTGCCAAGGATAATTCCATCCCCGGATTGGAATTGGATGCCGATGGAAATATTCTCAAATATGATATCGAAGCGGAATGCCATTCGGTGTTTGCCAATGTGAAAGCGGTACTGGAAGCGAGTGGCAGTTCCTGGAATCAAATCATCGATGTAACCGTCTTCCTCACTAACATGAAAGCCGACTTTCCGATCTATAATAAAATCTATGGCGACTATTTCGCCGGCGTGGAAGCCTGCCGAACGACCGTGGAAGTAAAAAGCCTGCCAACACCCATCGCCATTGAATTAAAAGTGATTGCGACGATCGCGTAAGTTATGTAAGTTTAGAAAGTTTGGAATGTTTAGCAGGGTATAAATTTTTTTTAAAACTAAAACCCACCAAACCTCCTAAACCCACCAAACTCACCAAACCTCCTAAACCCACCAAACTCACCAACATGACGTTCACCAACACCCTCGAATTTGCTCAGCAACTCGATCAGCAGGATGCATTGAACCAGTTCCGGGAGCGTTTTTACATCCCGATGATCAATGGAAAAGAAAGCATTTACTTCACCGGTAACTCGTTGGGGCTTCAACCAAAAACAACTCAGGATTTTGTATTGAATGAACTGGAAGACTGGGCTAACTACGGCGTGGAAGGTCATTTCCATGCGCGTAAGCCCTGGTACAGTTACCATGAGCTTTTTCCGGAGCTGATTGGTCCGATTGTAGGAGCGCTGCCTGAAGAAGTGGTGGTGATGAATCAACTAACGGTCAATTTGCATTTGTTGATGGTGAGTTTCTACCGGCCAACGACATCCCGCTACAAAATTATCTGTGAGGCCAAGGCCTTTCCATCCGACCAGTATGCGTTGCAATCGCAAGTGCGGATACATGGATTCAATCCCGATGAGGCCATCATCGAAGTATATCCAAGAGAAGGATCGGCCATTGTTGCACTGGAGGATATTCTCCTTGCCATCGAACAGCATGGTTCAGAAACCGCGGTTGTTTTATTTGGTGGTGTAAACTACTACAGTGGACAAGTATTTGACATGCGGGCGATCTGTAAAGCAGCCCATGCCGTGGGGGCCTATTGTGGTTTCGACTTGGCCCATGCGGCCGGCAACGTATCCCTAGAACTGCACGACTGGCAGGTTGATTTTGCCTGTTGGTGCTCTTATAAATATTTGAATAGTGGTCCGGGAGGCGTCTCCGGTGCGTTTATTCATCAGCGTCATCTTGCCGACGCAACGATTCCGCGTTTGGCCGGCTGGTGGGGACATGATAAAGAGTCTCGATTCAAGATGGAAAAAACCTTCATACCCATACCAACGGCAGAAGGCTGGCAACTGAGCAACGCGCCGGTATTGAGTATGGCTGCGCACCTCGCCTCGCTCGAAATCTTCAACGAAGCCGGCATGCATCATTTGGCGGAGAAAGGGAAAAAACTAAGCAGCTACTTACTTTTTATTCTGAACGATATCAATCAGTCTGTAGCAGAAAAGCGTATTGAGGTATTAACCCCGGAAAACGAGCGCGCACGTGGCTGTCAAGTGTCTATGCTCATGTTACGTGACGGAAAAGCGATATTTGAAAGCTTGCTCCAGGAAGGCGTAATAGCCGACTGGAGAGAACCGAATGTGATTCGTGTGGCTCCGGTGCCATTATACAATACCTTTGAGGATGTATACACCTTCGGAAAATTACTAAACCGTTTTCTGTTGGGGTAGGATGGTCCTAAACCTTCCAAAACTTTCAAATTTGTTTGTTGTTTGATTGTTTGTTCGCTTCGCGAGTTTGATCGTTTGATTGTTTGAGGTTTGATCGCTTCGCTCAATTAAAATTAGTGATTGGTGATTTGTAATTTTTGATTTGTGCCCAACCTCGAAAACCTACCCAACTTTCCAGACCTACCAAACCTCTTAAACCTCTTTAACTATGACTCAAAAAATAACCATTATCGGCGCCGGACTGGTAGGATCATTACTGGCTGTTTATTTACGCAGACAAGGGTATGTTGTTAATGTCTATGAAAGAAGGTCCGACATGCGGTTAACAACCATCAGCGCCGGCCGCTCCATCAACCTCGCTTTAAGCGATCGGGGCATCAAGGCTTTGGAAGAAGTTGGACTGATGGATGAAATCCGTAAAATATGTATACCCATGCACGGGCGGTACATTCATACCATGCTGGGTGAATCAACCTATCAGCCCTATGGCAAAGAAGGACAATTTATCAATTCGGTTTCGAGAGGTGAACTCAACAAAACCCTGATGACCCTTGCGGAGGCCGAAGGAGCTCGTTTATTTTTTAATCAGCGCTGCGAGCGCATCGACTGGAGTAATAAACAAGTGCATTTTGTACATACGGAAACCGGAGTATCCACGATAACGGATCAGGATCTGATTTTTGGCAGCGATGGTGCCTTCTCTGCCGGTCGTTTATCGCATCAGCTCCACTCTGATCGTTTTCAATACCAACAGCATTACATCGATTTCGGATACAAAGAGCTCAGTATTCCGCCGGATGCCGAAGGCCGTTTTCAGCTTGAAAAAAATGCCTTGCATATCTGGCCACGAGGGAATTACATGCTGATTGCCTTACCCAATATGGACGGCACGTTTACCTGCACGTTGTTCTTCCCGTTTGAAGGCGATCCGTCTTTTGCCTCTTTAGACAACCTGGAAAAAGCACGCGCTTTTTTCAGCGAGGTGTTTGTCGATGCGTTTACACTAATGACAGATTTTGACAATGAGTGGACAAAAAACCCCAATGCATCATTGGTTACCGTGCAATGTTATCCATGGGTACATGACAACCACTTTGCCCTGATCGGCGATGCTGCGCATGCCATTGTTCCGTTCTTCGGACAGGGTATGAATTGCGGTTTTGAAGACTGCGCTGTGCTAAATGCCTTCATCAACCAG
>JBJTXG010000137.1:0-3594 GCA_046082125.1 Ferruginibacter sp.
ATACATCCCACCTGCATTCCGGTCAGTGGTGATCATCAAAGCAAACTTACCCTCATGAGTGAAAGTTTGCGAAACGATGGCCGCATCTGGGTGCCGGCTAAAAAAGGGGACAACCGTAAACCGGCCGATATTCCGGAGGAAGAGCGGGACTACTACCTCGAGCGCCGTTATCCGGCTTTCGGAAACCTGGTGCCTCGCGACGTAGCCTCTCGCGCCGCCAAAGAGCGTTGTGATGAAGGGTATGGCGTTGGTACAACCAAGATGGCTGTTTACCTGGACTATAAAGATGCCATCATCCGATATGGAAAAACAGAAGCCGGAAAAACCGGATTGATCAACCCCGACATGGACACCATCCTGAAGTTGGGTAAACAGGTTGTTCAAGAAAAATACGGGAACCTGTTTGAGATGTATGAAAAAATAACCGGTGAAAATCCATACGAAATGCCGATGCGGATCTACCCGGCTGTTCATTACACCATGGGCGGACTATGGGTAGATTATGAACTGCAAACAACCATACCTGGTTTGTATGCCCTGGGAGAAGCAAATTTCAGTGACCATGGCGCCAATCGACTGGGGGCCTCTGCGTTGATGCAGGGACTGGCCGATGGTTACTTCGTTATTCCATACACCATTGGCAATTACCTCGCGGACGAAATCCGAACAGCAGCCTTATCCACAGATCATCCGGCCTTTGACGAAGCGGAACAATCGGTAGCAGACCGCCTGCATCAATTGAAGAATATACAGGGTAAACAAACGGTGGAAAGTTTTCATAAACGATTGGGAAAAATCATGTGGGATCAATGTGGCATGGCCCGAAATGAAGCCGGACTGAAAGCGGCGATTGACACCATCCGGGCGCTGAAAAAGGAATTCTGGTCGGATGTTCGAATACCCGGTGACGTGAATGCTTTCAATCCTGAATTGGATAAAGCCGGACGAGTAGCTGATTTCATTGAGCTGGGCGAATTGATGTGCCTCGATGCCCTGAACCGGAATGAAAGCTGTGGCGGTCATTTCCGTGAGGAAAGCCAAACAGAGGACGGAGAAGCCTTACGTGATGACAACAACTTCTCTTTCGTATCGGCTTGGCAATACGCCGGAGACAGTCAATGGACGCTGCACAAAGAATCGTTGCAGTTTGAAATTGTAAAACCATCACAACGTAGTTACAAATAAAATCCAAAACGTACACCCTTCAAACAAAACGTATGGAACACTACAGCATGAATCTGACATTGAAAGTTTGGCGTCAGCAAAACACACAAACCGCCGGACATTTTGAAACATATCCGGTAAAGGATATTTCATCTGAAATGAGTTTCCTGGAAATGTTTGATGTGCTGAATGAACAGCTGATTGCCGACGGGAAAGATCCCATCGCTTTTGATCATGATTGCAGGGAAGGAATCTGTGGCATGTGTAGCATGTATATCAACGGACAGGCACATGGTCCCTGGCAGAAAAATACGACCTGTCAATTACACATGCGTGCGTTCAAAGACGGCGATACCATTGTAGTTGAGCCCTGGCGTAGTACGGCATTTCCGGTGATCAAAGATTTAGTGGTGAATCGGTCCGCGTTTGACCGTATCATCCAGGCGGGCGGGTATATCAGCGTGAATACTGGCAATGCCGTTGATGCCAACGCCATTCCCATCGACAAGCATGATGCCGACGAGGCCTTTATGGCAGCGGCCTGTATTGGATGTGGGGCCTGTGTAGCTACCTGTAAAAACGGTAGCGCCATGCTGTTTGTTGGTGCTAAAGTTTCACAACTGGCTCTCTTACCACAAGGAAATCCGGAACGTAACACCCGCGTATTGAATATGGTGGCCCAGATGGACGAGGAAGGATTTGGAAACTGTACCAATACGTATGCCTGCGAAGCAGAGTGTCCTAAAGGGATCTCGGTAGCACATATTGCCCGATTGAACCGCGAATACCTCCGGGCCGGACTGACCAGCAATGATGATTAAAAATGATAATCAGTTAGAAAAAACCTTCCTCGTCGGGAGGTTTTTTCGTTTACAGCGAGCAGATTCGTGTTAATTTTAGGAAACCGGATTATCTATTGTCTTTGTGCCCCAAATACCTGTTTCTCCTTTGCTTACTCGTGTTCTCTCGAGAGTTACTGGCACAATGGAAGCCCCATACGTCTTCAAACGAACGTTCGCGTAAAATAGCCACGCAAGTTGGCCGAGTCATACAGCTGGACACTTGTAGCATCTTGCCTGGAACGCTGATTATCCGCGGTGTGCCGGCCTCCGGTTATCGCCTGGACGAGGTCAATGCGACCCTGGAATGGTTACAGCAACCGGGCACTGATAGTGTGTGGGTCTATTACCGCGTCTTTCGAACGCGCCTCAATCAACCGGCATTTATCATCGATTATACATCGGTTCAATATAATTTTTTAGCCAGTCAGGGCATTACCCGAAAAACCGATGCCGGTTCGAACTGGCTGTTGTTTGATGATTTCAATAAGCTGGAATCAAGGGGTAGTATCGGGAGGGCCATCTCTTTTGGAAACAGTCAGGATGCGGTGCTGAACGCCACCCTGAACCTGCAATTGCACGGTTACATTGGGGACAGCCTTGAGTTGACAGCCGCACTCACCGATAACAACATGCCGATTCAGCCCGATGGGAATACCGCCGAATTGAGAGACTTTGACCGCATATTACTGGAGATAGGAAAAAAAACGTGGAAGCTCAGTATGGGAGATATAGATGTGCGCCCGCGTGATTATGCGTTTGTTCGGTTCTCGCGGCGAATTCAAGGACTTTCCTTCACGCAGCAATCACAGGAAACTCAATCAGTAAAAAATGAGTTTCAGGTCTCTGCCTCCGTTGCGAAAGGTAAATACAATCGGGCGCAGCTCCTTGCGCAGGACGGAAATCAAGGTCCCTACCGATTACCGGGTGCAAACAACGAACTCTTTTTTGTGGTGTTGGCCGGTACCGAACGGGTTTTCATTGATGGGGTGTTGATGCAACGTGGCGAAGATCAGGATTATGTCATCAATTATAATACCGCCGAGATAACCTTTACGCCCCGGCAAATGATTAACCGCGATAAGCGTATTCAGGTAGAATTCGAGTACGCAGACCGCAATTACCTGAACACGCAACTTTGGCTGAACGACCGGATTCAATTTGGTCGAAAAGCGTCTGTTCGTGCCGCTGCTTACCTGAACACGGATGCTCGTAATGCGCCAATTGATCTGGTATTAACTGATGTAGAACGTCAACTGATGTTCAACGTGGGAGACAGTATTCAAAATGCCCGAATACTCAGTGCGTTTCCAGACACGTTGAGTCCCGGAAAATTATTGTACCAAAAAGTGGATACGATTTATAACGGCAATCAGCGTGATTCGGTCTTTTTAGTATCAATTGATCCATCCGTTAGATTGTACTCGGTCACCTTTTCGTATGTTGGGCCGGGTAAAGGAAACTATCGTCCTTTGCTCAACGGATCCAACTCAAAGGCATTTCAATGGGTTCAACCGGATAATGCGGGTAACCGTCAGGGTGAGTATGAGCCCACTCAGCTGCTAGTAACACCGAAACAGCTGCGAATTTT
>JBJTXG010000138.1:0-4183 GCA_046082125.1 Ferruginibacter sp.
CAGATTCAAAAAAATCGGTAACCCTTCAAAAAACACTGCAATCTATATTCTACAACAAAGCGGTTGAAGATTCATATTCGATTCATAGAGTATTTCCGTCATCATCTTTCACACTGCCCGTTTCAAAAAAATTGACGCTTACAGGCAATAGTAATTTCCTTTACTTAAATGATATTTTACAATTGGATATCATTCAAACCAACTATCGTAAAAGAGCCATCTGTTATACGGCTGATCATGAGCCTATATTTAGAAAATATCTCTTTCCCCAAGGGATAGTTTATCAGCTCGAAACAACAGATTCAAGTCGGTTTCAGGAATTAAACAAACATGTTTATGAAGCGCTGAAAGTATTCAAAGATGACATTTTTATTCCGGTACGCAGTGATCGAAATGCCATCGATCAATTTGTTTGTTCAGATGGGGACAATACCGCCAACTCACTTTATTACAATCTGATTAGTTTCAAACTTCAAAATAAAAATATAGAGGGAGCAAAAACACTTATTAATGAATGGGAACTTCAACTTGAAGCAACCGGAAACATGCCGTGGTATGAGCTTGAAGGTTTGGTATATGCATTAGAAAAGACTGATCAAATCAAAAGAGCTGCTCCTTATATGGAACGTATGGCAGAAGGTGTGATGCAAAATTATAAATCTCCCAATGCAATTTCCGGCTATTTAAGTCGCCAAAGAGCCCTGGATATTTTAAAGCGTATGAAAGACCGATTGGAGGCTGCTGCTATACCTAATAAAAAGATCGATAAATATTATTCGGAATTATTGTAATGAACACATAGAGCAACAAAATCTTTTTGTTTGTTGATTACTTTGGCCATGTGAAAACACTTTTATAGCTGTGTTCAACCCATAAGTGCAACACTTCCTTTCAATCGTGAAAATACTTCATTAGACGTTCAATGTAAGTAAATTATAATACAATACATTGCATCAACATCCTACATTTGAGTTGAGAAAAATAGTAAAGATTCGACAGAAAGTTGATCAGAGTAAAATATTAATCAAACGTATGATGATGCTCGTGCATCGAGTTTACTTCTGCGATGATGCTATGGTAGTATTTGTACCAAGTCCTTCCTTTTTGTTTTGCCTCCATATGAATCGGATGAGCGGCCCAGGTGCGAACCGACTCCATGTCTTTCCAGTAGCTGATGAATGAACCACGGCCATCATGCTTAAAACTCTCGTAACCTAAGTATCCCGGTATTTGCTTCGCGAGCTCCAATGTCAATTCATCATACTCCTTGTAACCTTCAAGATTATCAGATAGATAATAATTAAACACAGAAGCGATAAAGGGAGGTTTAGGCGGAATATTTGTTTGCCAGTGAATCATACCAGGAATTTTATACAATGTACAAAAAAGGGATGTCAATGATGAAGCTATTTTCATTGAATGCAATTAGCATGGAATCAACTAATTTTACAAATCACTCAATTTATTTCGAACGATAATCAATGAAGTATTTTAAGTTACGATATTGGCTGATTTTATTTTTTTCTGTTGCTTTTCATTTTTCAGTCACTGCTCAAGATACCCTTCATGTATTGTTCCTAGGTAACAGTTACACAGCCGTGAACAATCTGCCTTTGATGGTAAAAAACATGGCTTCCACTGCCGGCATCACCATTAATACAGTACAAAACACACCCGGCGGTCACACCATTGAAAACCACCTCAGCAATACAAACACACTACTCCAAATTCGTAAGGGAATGTGGGACTATGTGATATTGCAAGAGCAAAGTCAGATTCCTACAATAGACTATTACCGGTATAACAGCATGTATCCGTCGATGTTAGCAATCAAAGACAGCATCCTCAGATACAATCCTTGCGCAAAAATCATCACTTACATGACATGGGGGCGACGATTGGGTGGACAACAATGCGACGGATCAGGTACATATTGCAGTCCGAATTTTCGCGACTTCAATCACATGCAGGATTCTTTAGCATCTGCGTATTGGCAAATCAGCGATAGCCTGAATATACAATGTGCGCCTGTCGGTACCGCTTGGCAACAGGTGCTCAACGATACCACATTGATCTTACATCAGGGCGATAATAGTCACCCGAATCTGAATGGTAGCTATCTCGCCGCCTGCACTATTTTCAGTGCTATCACCTTGCAACCTACTTATGGATTGAGCTATAATGCTGGTCTCCCCACCGTGCTTACTGCTTATTTACAATTGAAATCCGATCAAACAGTTTTTGCCGGCCCTGTTGATTGGAATCTGAATGTCTATCAACCGGTTGCCGACTTTACTCATAGTATTTCGGGTCGTGAGGTGCAGTTTATCAATACTTCAATCGCACAGATTGATCAGCCTTTATCATTTCAATGGGACTTTGGTGATGGCAATCGTTCATTACTTTCTAATCCGTTGCATCGTTACACACAAGTAGGGACCTATCAAGTGAAGTTGATCGCATCCGCTTGTGGAAATTCAGACACTATTCAGAATACACTAGTCATCTCACCAATATCGAATCAACCTGCGTACACCCTTTTTCCCAATCCGGCCAGTGAAGGTTTCAATATTCGCTGGAATGATGATCCACCTAAAAAACTGATTATCTTCAACAGCATCGGTCAGCAAGTATTATTACAACACATGAACGTTACAAACAACTATATTTCAACATCCTCTTTGGCTTCGGGTCTCTATTTTGTAAAGATTGTGGGATCTCTGCAAGAGGCAATGATACCAGTACGAATTCATCGATGATTGGAATTAGCCGTTTCCCTTCCATTTTCACTGAAGTTTTGTGAAAGGCTTTTGGGTCAGAGTGCTTTGTGCCGTTTTATTCAAAAAAATCTATACAATCCAACAAAATGGGGGTTCACTTGTTTGAATGAGCGTATGTTAAAAAAATGGTTGCTTTTCTTGATTTCCTTGTGGCTGGTAACTGTTTGGGAGGGCTTTTCCCAACAACAGAATAACCAGTGGCGTTTCGGAGGGGGAGGCGGCATCGATTTCAATGGCTCTACACCGGTTTTTGTATCCGGCTCTTTAATACAAACATCTGAGGGAAGCGCCTCTGTGGCTGATAAAACCACAGGTGCTTTGCTGTTTTATACCGACGGAGTTACTGTATGGAATGCCCAAAACCAAGTAATGCCAAATGGAAATGGTTTACTGGGAGGAGTTCCGGTAACTTTATCTTCAACGACGGCAGCGGTAATTATTCCAAAACCAGGTGTGAGCTACGAATATTATTTGGTTACAGTCGACGAGCAGAGCTCCAATAATGGTATCAGATACAGTGTGGTGGATATGAATTTAGATGGAGGGCTGGGTGATATAATTCCCGGATTTAAAAATATCCCAATCTATCAAACCACCTCCGAAAAACTGGAGGTAGTGCCTTCTTCCGACCAACAATTCCTCTGGTTGTTGTCGCATGATTTGCCCGGTAACAGTTTTTTGGCGTTCAAAGTCATTCCTGGTGGCATACAAACCACGCCGGTGATTTCTTCTGTTGGTGGCGTTCAAGGAAACGGTTCAGGGCATCTTAAAGTCAATCGTCAGTTCAATAAACTGGCGATGGGTAATATCTTCGGCAGAACAATCGAATTATTTGATTTTGACAATACAACAGGGTTGGTATCAAATCCCGTTCTTATTAATTTCAATGCTTCTAATCCAGTGATATATGGAATCGAATTTTCACCCAACGGACAATATCTTTATGTCAGTAATCTGGAGTTCATCACACAGTTTGACATCAGTTTATCAACACCTGCCGAAATCGAAAACAGTCGTTATGTTATTCCTGTTGCAGCATTCGGACAGCCCGCAACGCTTCAACTAGGACCCGATAACAAGATTTATATCAATGACGGATCCGTTGATGTGATTGATTGTCCTAATCTGCCCGGTCCTAACTGTGGTTATCGGCCAAACGCTATAGCCAATCAGACTGCAGGTGGCGGGTATGGCTTACCCAAATGGGTATATGATGTTTCAGACACCCCAACATTCGCAGTAAATACAATCCTCAGTACAGACACGTGCCGAGAAACGCCGATATCCTTTTCAATTGAATCCAATGAAGAAGTCACAGCGGTGAACTGGAACTTCGGTGACCCGAACAGCGGTGCCAATAATACATCAACCTTAACTAATCCGAATCATCTTTTTTCTGCTCC